>CAYJRO010000094.1:0-4581 GCA_964372425.1 uncultured archaeon | reverse complement strand
AAAAGATTTCATAGAAGCTTTGAAAGCTGAGACAGAAAGGAACGGCTAAGCCAAACTTTCCTTTTCGAAATGCTGTCTCAGGAAGACTGCGAATCCTTCGTCCTGCTGCATGATATTTGAAATGGCATCTGCATCGGAAAATATGCGGAAACCGGTTTTGGCTAGCTGCTTTGCTATGTAGTTTGGTATGCCCTTTGCTTCCAGGACAGGTGCGTCCTTCTTCAGGCTGTCGGCCAGCTTGTCCCTGACTGTAAGGAAAGGCCTTTCTATCTCAACCATCCACTTGCCGCCCTCGACGAAGGGACCGTTTATCGCGTCTTCCCTGTATTTTTCCACAAATCTCTTGGAATCGTTCGGATCGAACACGCTTGGCCCAACCCTCTTCTGTATCTTCGGGAGGTTGTCGAACTCCATCTCAAACAATATTATTGCTGTATCCTTGTTGTCTGAATGGACTCCTTTTCTGAGCACTTTGAACTCGTACCTTGTCTCCTCAAGTATGCTCTGGAGCCTTTCGGCAAATCTTCTGAGCTGCGGCCACAGTATGTCTGGGACTACATCGGGCGCATCGAACTTCAGGATAACAAGGCTCGTGCCGCGCTTTTCCAGATATTCTTTTAATTCGGCTGGCTCGAGGGGCTTTGCAAGTTTCCTTGCGAAAAAGGACTTTGAAGGATTTGTCAGGAATCTGCTGGCCAGCTTCACGAACTTGAAAAAATTCTCGTGCGACACGGCGGAAGCCACATTCCTGTTCTTGTCCGTCGGATCGATAAGTATTAATGACTGGTTCCTAAACTTGTCTCTCAGGTGCTTGTAGTCACTTTTGCCATAGATCTCCTCGGTGTCAATGATGTGTCCCGGCCTCCAGTCAGAGGCGGCCTTCAGCAGATTGATGAACTTGCCGTAATTTATTATCAGGATCTCGCAGGCATAGCCGGAAAACCCTTCTGTCCTAGCATCGGCGCCATAGATGCCGTTTGACCTGCAGAAAAGCTTCAGCATCCTGACCTCGTCCGACAGGCTTACTGGAAGGTTTTCCTCCACATATTTCACATGGAAAGGCGTCCTGTCCACAGCAGACTTCAGCTCCTTAGTCGAGCCTATCTCGTAGCACGGCACCACGTCGACTTCCGTGTCGCCTATCTTTCCTGAAACATACGGGTGCTGCGCATACTCCAGCACATAGGTCCCCTTGAACCTTTTCATTACGGATTTGCCGATAGCAAGCCCGATGTCCTCCAGCTCCTTTTCTATGAAATTTTTCGGGAACATGAGGAAGATGTCGAACTCCTTCCTGTCGGGCAGCCACGTGTCCCTGGTCAGGCTTCCCGCCAGTATGGCCTTGCCGCCGTACCTTTCCATCTCCTTCTTGGCAACCTCCAGCACCATGTTGGCCAGCTCCTTCAGGCTTGCCTCTTCCTGCTTGTCTGGCCTCACCTGCTTGAGGATTTCCACCAGCACTTCCTGGTAATCCGCCATGAAGTTAATTTTATTTCGTGTAATATAATTGTTGCGCAAATTACGTAACTACTTTTGAATAATACATTACTACTTGTATATAGTGAAATATACAAATCTTTAAATAGTTATGGAATGTATAATAATAACTATCTGGTGGTTACATGGATGGTAGAAAATTAGCGGAGAGAGAATTGAAGAAAGCAAGGACCGAGTTGTTCAGTGCAACTAACCTGACGCAGATAAAGTTCATACAGAAAAAAATAGCTTACCTGCAAACAAAGATCAGGGGGGTAGGGTAAAATGAGGGGTCTGGAGAACACGTTGTTCATAAGGGAGGAGCTGGACAGGGCCAAAAGGGAGCTGTTCATGGTGAACAATGTCAGGGCCATGAGGATGATGCAGGACAGGATAAGCTTCCTGAGTCAGCAGCTGAGGCAGTTGAACGGCAGGATCAGGAAATAGTCTGCGTGCGGCACGGCAAGAATAGACTTGGCTACCTTTTTCTATTTGTTATCTTGTTTAAGCAGAAAATGTTTAAATGAACATAAGGCTTAGAATTTATTATGTACAGGCTGCTTGGCGTCAGTAAAGAATACTTGCTGTTTGCTTCTGTGATAGCGGCCTTAGGCTTGATACTGGTTCCAATAGCATTATCGCAGGCGACTAATGTCGGCTTGACGGCAACGCCAGATGTGCAGACAACCGCAACAGAAGCGACTGATATTGAAGTTTCTGCGGAAATCGAGATACCGGACCTGCCTGAGATGCCGGATTTTTCATGCCCTGCGTTTGCCAAGTTCAAGAAGCTTCCCGAAGATACCAGGCTGGGACCTATCATACGTTATCTTTCTACAAACCATCCGGATTTACACGAATTTGTGACTTCTTGTCAGTGGGATGACGATGAGTTTAGGGCTAGAGTAAAAGAGGCCTTGGAAAAGAATGACAGCTGGAGGACGTCCTGCGGGCACTTCAGCGAATATAGGACGCAGTGCGAGAGCGCGAAAGCAAGGATAGACTGCGGAAGGCTCGACGAAGCTATAGATAAATGCCACAATGCTTTTGACAGATGCAGGCAGCTTGCCGACAAGTATGAGGAAAGGTACAGGGAGACTAGGGAAGAGGTAGAGGACAGGCTGAATCAGATAGAGGAAAGGTGGGAGAAGAGTTTGGCTGAAATCCGGCCAGCAGAAACAGAGACCGAAACGGGTGCCAGAGAAACGTCTGGGAATTCGAGTCCTCTTACAGCCCGGGCGACTTTTGTGATGCCGCATGTACTTGAAAGGGCGGAGGCGAAGATAGCTGAACACGTGCTGCCAAGGATAGAGGGTCTGAAGAACACATGCTATGTGGAGGAAGTTGCATGCGACAGGATAAGGCAGATGAAGGATAGGTGCGAGCATTTTGTGGAGGAGTGCGCGCCTAGGTGCGATTTTGCCGGAGACCTCGTATCAAGATGCGATGAGCTGGTCTCAGATGTCGACAAGCTTGTGGACAAGCTGTTGCATCTGGGCAAGAAAAGCTGCAGGTTCAAGGAATATCATGTGGATGTGGAAGAGGCGGAAAACGAGTCTATCTCAAACGCGGAAGTCCTGCCGGTATTGATAGTTACGGTGCCTAATGTGACAGCAGAACAGGAAAGCCAGCAGGCAGCACTGGTAGAAAGCCAGGAGAAGATACTGGATGGTGATAATTATGACGTCTACAGGGCAAGGGTCAGGGCGAACGGTATTGAGGATCTTAGGAAACTGGAACATATCGAGTCGGTGAAGGTAGATCATGTGACCAGAGCTGTGGAAAAAAGAGGGTTTTCCAGACCTGGTGAAAGGGGGCAAATCTTCCACGAGGAGCACCTGGCTATCCTTGAAGCAATAAAAGCCGAATTGGACGACACGAGCGACATCATAGTCACGGACAAGCAGGAAAAGCTGCTAAAGTCGCTGGAAAGGATGGGAGAGGTCGAGAGTTCCGAGGCCAGAAAAGGATTCATGTATAAGTTGTTGAGGTTATTGGGTGCCAAGGCCAAGGACGAACTGGCTGAAGCTGACAAGATCGAGGAGAGTGCGAGTGATTTGGAAGACGTTTCTCAGTCGCTCGAAAGCTTGGCTGATAGTCAGGAAAGCGTGGAGACCAAAGGATTGCTGATAGAGCAGGCCAACAAGATAAAGTCCCAGCTTCAGGACCTGAGGGGTCTGGCAGAAGAGAAGAGAGACAAGGCTAGGGGTCTGTTCAGTTTCTTATTCGGCGGGTAGAAAGTTGGGTTTTTAAAGTTTTATTTTCTATAGTATTTTGGTAAAAATGTCTCCGCCAAAATTCAGCAAAGAAAAGGAAGATTTTGAAAGGTTGCAGAGGAGAAGGATAAACTCGTTCAGAGCCAGAAGGCTGGACTTGGACGAATGGAACGCCATACTGGCCGACGAATGCCAGAGGAGCACCGAGTTCTTTTATAAAGTCTATGGTTCCATTGTAGACACCATGAAAGACCACGATTCATACAGGCATATGAAAGGTGTGGACATAAACCGCGGAAAATATTATATGACAGGGGATCCTGTAAGGTTGGTGAACATGGCCAACTATACTGTCTACGAACTCTTGCTTCCGCAGCATCCTACAAGACTAGACGGTGCCAGAAAAGACGTCGTTAGCGATTTTTCCAATCCCGACGTTGACGTAAGATACTTTGACAGGTTCTTTGAACTTTGCGGCAAGAGGCACGAGGAAGCGGATTCTGTTTATGGCGAGTTGGATGCTTTCACTGCAAGAAATCATGATTTCGAACATCTGGAAGACGGGTTTCTCAGAAACAGGCTCGAGTATCATCAGACACCTTGGCAGCAGCCTCTGATAGATATCGGCAATTACATTGTTTATGAGGCTAGGAAACCGCTGCATAGAGTTTTGTAAAAGTTTATAACTTGACGTCTACCATAAAGTACTTAAATGTTAACTACTAAATAGTAATAAGTGATTGCTATGGCAGGTTTGGAAGTAATAGGTGTACATGGCTCAGGCGGAGAAGTCTACCGTAATAGGTTGAAGAAGGGAGTTGAAAAACAGAAATTGAACTCCGGAAGCTATATTGCTTTGCTTGGTTATCACGCTGGCGATGGGCTGGAA
>CAYJRO010000093.1:1511-4595 GCA_964372425.1 uncultured archaeon | reverse complement strand
CAGACTTGTGCGTCATTGTCACAGGATGTGTAATCATTGTCTCTACTGCACCTAGACTTTCTGCCAAAGAGCAAAGCTTGACGTTGTTCATCAATTTAACTCCGGCTTCCTTCCTGCCTTTCAACTCGAAAGAAATAATCCCGCTGAACGCCTTCATCTGTCTCTTGGCTGTCTGGTGCTGCGGATGGCTCTTCAGTCCCGGATAGATTACATGAGAAACTTTCTTGTGGTTTTCTAAGAACTTTGCCACCTTCATTCCGTTTGAACTGTGCTTTTCCATTCTCAAAGGCAGAGTCTTTATTCCCAGCAGAGTAAGCCAGCAGTCGAAAGGACTCGGTATCGCTCCCACAGCATTCTGCAAGAATTTTAATTTCTCGTTCAAAGCGGCATCTGAAGTCACTATCATTCCCCCTACAATTTGGTTGTGGCCGCTCAGATATTTCGTTGTGCTGTGTACGACTATGTCAGCCCCAAGCTTCAAAGGCCGCAGAAAGTAAGGCGTGGCAAAAGTGCTGTCTACAACTAGAATTAACCTATGTTTCTTGGTTATCTTTGCCACAGCCTCCACGTCAGTCACTTTAAGCATGGGGTTGCTGGGCGTTTCTATCAAGACCATCTTGGTCTCTTTCCTTATTGCTTTTTCTACGTTTGCGGGGTTTGTGGTGTCAACATAAGTTGCGTTCAAGCCGAACCTCTTCATTACCTGTTCGAAAAGCCTGTAAGTGCCGCCATAGACATCGTCACCTATGATTATGTGGTCGTCCTTGTTCAGAAGCTGGGATATTGCAGATATAGCTGACATGCCTGAAGCAAATGCTATGCCGAATTTTCCTTCCTCTAGTTCAGCTACGTTCTTTTCCAACACCTCCCTTGTAGGATTGCTGGTTCTTGTGTAGTCATATCCTTTGTTCTTTCCCACCTCTTCCAGGACATAAGTGGCAGTCTGGAATATCGGAGTCACTATTGCTCCTGTCGATGGGTCGGGTTTCTGACCTGCCCTTACTGCTTTGGTTGAAAATTTCATAAATACCAATCGGTTTTAATAAATTCTTCCTCTAAAATCTATATCATGCACTTTTATTTTAGATTCTTTTGCAAATAATTCATACACAATTCTTATTTTACCAACTCTTATTCTAAAATGGTTTTCACATCCTTCCAATTTTTTAATATCGTAGATTTTGTAAGGAACTGGATTATTTCTTAAATCTGTCAGAACTTTAATTATCCGGTTTCTGTATTTTTTGTTGATTTTAAAAAGAGATTTTTGGGCATGTTCCTTGATTAAAACATCAAACATTCTTAAGCCTCTTTATAACTCTCTCTAGAGAAACAAACTTTCCCTTGCTTCTAATCGCTTCTATTTCTTGCTTGGTCGGCTTTACTGAAGGTATTAACATATTTATCAAACTGTAATTGGCCCTGACTAAGTTTTCTATATCTTTATCTATATGTCCTAGTCTTTCATAGATTTTCTTTTCCAGCTCCAGTCTTGAAACATCCGCTTTCATAAAAATAAGCTTGTTTTTATTTAATAAATAACGTTTATGTCGCGACTATTTTGTCGCCATCTGTTGCAACTTCATTATTTTAACTAGTCTATTTTTGTAACGCCTTTTCCGGCCTCCGTTATAAAGACTTCACACGCATGATTCCTTAGCTTGAAGAACTTTTCCATAAATTCCGCAAGCTGCTTGACTCTTTCCTTTTCTATGATTCCTATGACGGCCGGGCCTGCGCCGCTTGCAACAATGCCCGAATTGATGGTCTTGGCCAGTCTTCTAAGCTCGTTGAATTCCAAAAGGATGTTGGCATTCGCCCTTGCCGTCTCTACTATAGAGTCCTCCATGCCCTTCTTGATCAAGTCCAAATTTCCTGTTATCATGCCCGCTGCTAGCGAAGAAGCTTTGGACACGTTGAAAGTGACGTTGGCCATAGGCACATTTTTAGGTATAATTTTCCTTGCTTCCTCGGTGGATATCTTACCTTGTTTTGGCAAAGCTACAACTATTCCCAACTTCTTCGGCGGATTGAAACTCACGATTTCCAGAGGGTCTTTATTTACCGTAATTGTAAACCCTCCGTAGATGGCTGCGCTGACATTGTCCGCATGTGGTACTCCAGCAGACACAGTCTCTCCGAGGGAAGAATAATAAACGAGTCTGTTCTTGTCCAGTTTTAAGTTGAACAACTGGTTGAGGGCAAATGCTACACCTGCCGCTGTGGCAGCAGAACTTCCCAAACCGCTGGCCGGCCTTATGTTCTTGTCAATCTTTATCCTTAGACCTGAGCTGATTGCAAAATCCTCCATCATCCTCTTAGCAACGTAACCGCCAGTGTTTTTGTCGGCATCCGTGGGCACATTGTAGCCTGTGACAAAAATCTCTATCTTATTTTCGTCTAACTTTTCAACTTCTATCAAGTCGTGCGGTTCTTTGAGTGCAAGGCCGAAGACATCGAAGCCTGCACCAAGGTTGGCAGTGGTGGCTGGAGACCTAACCTTTATTTTCTTCATATGTTCAATACCTTCCTCAACTCTCCAGAAGTAAGTTTGGTTGATATGGGCTTATTAGAAAACCTTTCTTCAGAAGTATGGTACTTGACCGTAGAGTCCGGGTCTTTAAGCAAGTTTCCAGTAAGGATACAAACCGCTTTGTCGTCCATTTTTATAATTTCATTTTCTCTCAATTTCTTTGCACCAGCCACAGAGGCGGCTGAAGCGGGCTCGCAACCTATGCCGCAACCATCAACCATAGCCTTGGCATCCATCATCTCTTTATCAGATACCTGTTCTACCACTCCTTTAGTAAATTCTATGGTGCGCAATGCCTTCTTCCAGCACACAGGATTCCCTATCTTTATGGCCGACGCTACTGTATGAGGGTCTTCAACTGACAAAAGCCTATCGCTTTTGCTTTTCCAAGTCCTGTAGAACGGGTTTGCACCTTCCGCTTGTATGGATGCTATTCTTGGCACCTTTTTGATAAACTTCAGTTCCTTCAGTTCTTCCAACGCCTTGCCGAAGGCCGAGGTGTTTCCAAGATTTCCGGCAGGAACGACAATCCAGTCAGGAGAGTGCCACTT
>CAYJRO010000093.1:0-1501 GCA_964372425.1 uncultured archaeon | reverse complement strand
TGAAGTAACAGTTCAAAAATTATCGTCTTCTGGCCCTCAAGCCTCCAGGGGTTTATAGAATTGAGCAAGTACAGGCCCAATTCTGCAGAAAATTCTTGTACCATTCTCATAGCATCATCGAAATTGCCATCTATTTGAATAGTTCTTGCACCGTAAGCCAGTGCCTGGGACAGCTTGCCATAGGCTATCTCCCCCTTTGGAATAAACACTACGCAGTTGAGTCCGGCCATCGCAGCATATGAAGCCAACGATGCAGAAGTGTTGCCTGTTGAGGCGCACGCCGCTACCTTAGCTTTCTGCCTGACAGCCTCTGTGACACCCACTGTCATGCCTCTGTCCTTGAACGAGCCTGTCGGGTTCTCACCCTCGTGCTTCATTGATATGTCTGGTATTCCTGTATAAGCCGAAACCTTATCGTGCCTATACAAGTTTGTCCTTCCTTCTTGCTTGGAAACTATATGCTTGTCTTCTGCCAACGGATGTATCAGTTCTTTGAATATCCACACGCCGCTGCTGAAAGGGAACTTTTCAGAGGCGAACCTTTTGTCCAAAACATCCCTTTTAATGGATTTTTTAAAATTGTGCTTGACGTCCAACAAACCGCTGCATTTGGTGCATCTGTAGATTGGTTTATCTGTATCAAACTTACTGCCGCAGTCTATGCATTCCAGCCAACTGTTCATATAATTGTAATTGGTTTAAGATTAAGAAAAATGGCCAAAGTATTTAAAGATTATCCCTCAAATGATGTGTATGTTGAATGAGAAGAAGACCGAAGATGTTCTGCCGGATGTCCTTGATTACAATCTTAAAGTTATTTTCTGCGGAACTGCGGCGGGTAAGAAATCTGCGGCCAGGAAATGCTATTATGCCAATCCCAACAACCAGTTCTGGTCAGTGCTTTACAGGACAGGTCTAACCCCTCGCAAGCTTCAGCCAGAGGAATACACGAAGCTTCTTGGCTATGGAATAGGCCTCACCGACCTTTCCAAGAGGCAATCAGGCACTGAAGCGGAAGTGTCGGAAACAGGCTTAGACGTGGAAGGCTTTAGAAGCAAGATAAGAGAATACAGGCCGAAGGCGATCGCATTCAACGGGAAGAAGGCGGCTGAAACCTTTTACGGTCGTCCTGTGGGGTACGGCAGACAGTCTGAAAGCATAGAGGGAGCAAAAGTTTTCGTCATGACTTCAACTTCTGGGGCTGCTAGAGGTTTCTGGGATGAAGAATATTGGCGGGAGTTGGCTAAATCAATCAGTGACTCCGAAGGTTACGTGGAAAAATAAACACAAGCGCTAACGTCGTTATAATTAATCCTATTGGCAAAAACATGTGTTCAGGCTCCAAAAGTCCCTCTGGTCCGAACAGGAATGCATTCAAGCCTGCCTGCATAACAACCATGTGCTCGTACATATCGGTTAAGACGCCTAGAAACTGTGATACGACTCCGAAAAGAAGCAGAAACGCGCCAATCTTTATTTTTTCTGTGCCGTATGATAGTGC
>CAYJRO010000092.1:0-4629 GCA_964372425.1 uncultured archaeon | reverse complement strand
TTTATGCTCGATGTGCACAGAACCGGGCACGTAAGCCGCTTTACTAATCCCCGGTTTCACTTGGTATCCCATTGGACCGAGAACTTCCGAGAACGACTCTTCCAACGCCTTGTAAAGCACGTCTCCTTTCACAGTTCTTGGTAATTTTATTTCTACCATGCGTTTCACTTGATAACTATTACAATAGTAATCTTTAAATACCTTACGGTGGTGTGCATTTTTCTGGATTTTAAGGACGTCCGTCCAAAGGCCGAGCTTAAATCCTTTAAGGGAAAATTATAGTTATGAAGTTCGGCGAAGTGGAAATTTACATCCTGAGCGACGGCACTCACACTCAGGACGGCGGGCCGATGTTCGAATATTTTCCGAGAGACATCTGGTCCAACTATGTGGTAAACGGCCGGACCCCGTACAAGCCCGACGAGCATAACAACATACAGATGGCTTCCAACTGCCTTCTTATAAGACATCCCAAAGGGAATGTTCTGGTGGAAACTGGGGTTCATGACAAGACCGCAAGCTATGCAAAGTACCACAATGTCGTGAAGAGCCCTTCGCTGATAGACAGCCTGAAGGCGGTTGGTCTGAATCCTGAAGACATAAGTCTTGTAGTAAACACCCACCTGCACCCGGACCACGTAGGCTGGAACACAAGATATGTCGACGGCAAGCTGAGGCCAACTTTCTCGAACGCGAAATATGTGATTCAAAAAAGCGAGTTTAAGCTGGCGACAAATGCAGGCTATGAGCTGAAGAACGACTACTTCAATGTAAAACAGGATGCCCAGCCGCTGGAGGAATTCGGGTGCTTGGAGCTAGTCATTGGCGAAAAGGAGATTCTGCCGGGTATATTTGTCGTGCCGACTCCCGGCCACACAGCAGGACATCAATCTGTGATAATCAAGGCCGAAGGCAAAAACCTGACGTTCACCGACCATCTTAAAAAGATGCTGGGCCTGTTGCAGTTGAGGAAACTGAACCCTAGCAAGGACACGATGTTCTATGCAGCAGACGCATCGCCTTTTGTCTTCCACCACGAGAAGCCGAGATGCAAGATGTCGTTCGACGCTCTGGGCAGGGATGTCTGCTTCCAGACTAAGAAGGAACTTGTGTACGATTTGGGTGCTGAAAACAAGTGGTTCGCCTATTTCTATCACGATGTGGCATTGACTATTGGCAGGATGGAGAAAACAATAGGAACCAAGGGAGATGCGGAGTATAAAGTAGTGCGGGCTGACATGAAATAGATTCAAGCTATGAGGTCTACCTTCTTCAAGTCAGCCACTATGGTTTCCACTGCCTGCTTGACTACTTCCTTGTCCATGTCCTTCACATAGCTGCATATGTCGTCCGCCAGCTCTCCAGCAGTCCTGCCATCGGACTTTAGCCAGACGACAGCTATGACATTGTCCGTTTTGTAGGCCTTGCCTTCTTCGTCCATTATCACGAAGGAACCGTCCTTGTCGGTGGCTAGATTTCCTTTTCTATGCAGTTTTTCATGCATAATTAGAATTTGCACACTGCTTTTATAAAAGTCTTGCAACTTAAGTTAAAGTCTCAGCATTCCAAAAACATTTTATGGCAAGGGTTGCGTGGCTTGATTGGTCTAAGGAATCGTTTGAAAAGGCGGAAAAAAGCGGCAAGCTTGTGTTGCTGGACATTTTCGGCAATTGGTGCCACTGGTGCCATCAGATGGAAAAGACTTACAAAGATCCCAAAGTTGCAAAAGAGGTTATGGATAATTTTGTTCCAGTAAAAGTTGACACTGACCAGAGGCCGGACATAAACAGCAGATACAACATGGGCGGCTGGCCGACCACACTGATACTTACACCAGACGGCTTCCCTGTGATAGGTTCTACTTATCTGCAGCCAGAAAGCATGATTAATTTCCTGAGACAGGGCATGTCTCTTTACAGGACACAAGGCGCCAGGCATTTTGAGAAGAATTTCGGCGAAAAGAAGTTTGTGAAAGAGCATGAGATGCATGAAGATGCGATAAAGATGGCAAAGGAATTGATAGAAAGCTACTTCGACCCCGTGTTCGGCGGGTTCGGCAAGCAGACAAAATTTCCGATGTTCGAATTACTGTACTTTATAGTAGGATACCTGGAAAGGAAAGATTCGGAAGAGCTGAAAAATGTGCTGTCGAAGACTCTGAAATCCATGTCAGAATCTGCTGTATTTGACAATATAGAAGGCGGATTCTTCAGGTACTCTGTAACAAGAGACTGGAACACACCACATTATGAGAAGCTGCTCGAGGACAACGCCAGGCTTCTGGAGATATTTCTTAGAGCGTACATGATACTAGGCGATGAAGAACTGAGGAAAACAGCCGAGAAGACCTTGGAGTACATTGTAAAAAATCTTTACAGCCCAAAGACCGGCACGTTCTACAGCAGCCAGGACGCGGATGAGAATTACTACAGGATGGATGAAAAGGCCAGAAAGAAAAATGGCGGGCCGGCCGTAGACAGGGTATTTTACACGGACAAAAATTCCATGATGATAGCCAGTCTGGTGCTGGCGTCTAAGGTGCTGAAAGAAAGCAAGTATCTGAAATCGGCAACGAGATGCCTAGAATTCCTTCTGAAAAATTGCCTGGGCAAAAGAGGGGTGCTGCATAGCCCCAGATCCAGGTCAAACTTGATTTTCAGTGACCATGTTCATCTTATAAGAGCCCTGTCCAATATCCATGGAAAAGAAAAGACTGACTACCTGCCCAAGATAGAAAGGCTCGTCCGGCTGGCAGTTGGCACTTTTCAGGACGACGACGGCCTGTTTTTTGATTTGGAAAAAAGCGGTGATTCCATAGGACTGATGAGGTGTGGCAGAAAAAACATAATAGACAATCTGGACTTTGCACTGTCGCTTTTGCGCCTTGGGAACAAACACGGCGCTTCGGCGAAAAACATCCTGAAGAAGATAGTGTTAAAGGAACTTGAGGTATTGGAGATAGCCAAATATGGTGAAAGTATCATGGTTTATCTTTCCTTCTGAAATAAAAGCTATTTGACGGATGGTAATAATGAAGAAAGCCGGGAAAAATAAGGACGCCCATGAAAAGGCTTACGAGAAGTTCCAGGATTATCTGAACAAGAGCAGACTGGGCATATTCGAATATGTCATGGGCTTGGATATGATACCCGGCAAGGTGACCAGGCTACTTAAGGCGAAGCTGCAAGGATATAGCGACTATCCAAAGAACAAGCACACCTTCATAAAAAAGGTGACAGATCTCCTTGACGTATCTGTTTCTAAAGATGAATGGCACGCCTTTCTTGTCTACACTATCTATCCCTACCAGATTTTTGTGGCTTTCAGCCTGAAAACCGGAAACACAGGCCCGGCATCGATTTTCCAACTGGATGTAAGGAATGGCGAGGAACTGCTGTTCAACAAGCCAAGCGACAAGGCGCATGAGATTGCAGTTTGTCCCAAATGTAGGAATTTTGCCGCTGTGTCTAAAACTGGCAAAGACAAGTCGGTATACAGCATCCGCTGCAGCAAGGACGGCAGGATTTCCATCAAAATATAGTTTCACTTCTTGCTGACTTCAACCACCTTATCAACAAAAGAAGATACCTCCTTGACTACTGACGTTTCGGTGTCCTGGGGGAAGGACACAATTGCACAGCCGGCAGAAATGCTCCTCAAATATGTTGTGGAAAAGTGGATGAATTTTAAGACTAGCTCGAAACTATTGTACAGAAGCAGCGTGTTCAGGGAGTCCAGGACGACGAATTTGTTTCCTTTTATGTTTTTCAAGGTTTTTTCCAAGCTCATGGAAATGTCTGTAAGGTTCGATGGGCTGTCCACATACAAGCACCTGGACGTATCGCTTACTCTGCCCCATACGGGCAAGCTTACTGAGTCTATGAAGCAGATGCGTTCCGTGTCTATCCCGTCTTGGCTAAATTTTTTTACAAGATTGTCATACGGTTTGTTGGTGGTCATGTATATCACAGTGATACTTTGATCTACTAGGACTGTTTTCAATATTTTGACTATAGCGTCGTCGTGATGCTCCGAAGTCACGAGATATAGGCATATCTTGCTTCCGAGGATGTCTTTTGTGCTTATCATTAAGTATAATTAGATAAAACTACGATAAAAATATGGAAATTCCCGAATTTTTGTAAATCGTTTCTCTCAGATTGATTTATAAACCACCTATCTCAATAATTATTTTATGGCTAGTTCCAGAGTAAAAACGGGTATAGAAGGCTTTGATGGACTAATTGAAGGTGGCTTTCCCAGAAATTTCACAATTCTCCTGTCGGGCTCGCCGGGCACAGGCAAGACTACATTCGCTTTGCAGTATCTGCACAACGGTGCTGTGAATCATGGCGAGAACGGCGTGTACGTCTCGCTCAGCGAGCCCATAGAATCCCTGAAGGGCTCGGCCAGAAGGTTCGGAATGGACTTTGATCGCCTGGAAAAGCAGAACAAGGTAATGTTTATAAAACCGACCATAGACGACCACTTTGTCGTAAAGGGCATAAAGGAGGCCGTGGAAAGGATCGGTGCTAAAAGGATCGTCATAGACTCCCTGTCCAACTTTGTAGCGTTCGCGCCTTTTTCAAGGACAGCCAAAGGCAGCGTGGAGAAATTTGTCACTGACGA
>CAYJRO010000091.1:0-4772 GCA_964372425.1 uncultured archaeon | reverse complement strand
CGATAAGGTTATAAAACTGCCAGCCAAAATATTCATACGAGGCTATGCTTATGGAAACTGTGGTTGTTGCTGTTCATGAATTTGCAAGCTGTATGGGTTATTGCCAGTACATGACAATCAACAAGTTCCACAAGAAGCTCATACCAGAGGTAAAGGAAGCGCAGGTGGCAGGCCAGATGCTTCATCTAAAACTGGAGGAGCTCGACAAGCTCATACCTAGGGAAGAAGTGACTGTCGAAGACCTGCTTAACAAGGACTTGGACCTGGACATACCGAGGGAGACTATAAGAGTAGCTATAAGAAGGGTCAACCAGATACAGTTCCTTTACATGGGCAGGATGGACAAGGTCGTAAGGGAGGGCGGCAACATAATAGTTATTGACGACAAGACCACCAAGAAGAAATCTCCACCGAGGCAGCCTTTCCTGGACAGGATACTGCAGCTCTCGTGCTACTGCGAGGGGTTCGTGAGGAACTACTCCCAGTTCATCAAGTTCAACAAAATATACTTCAAAGTCATCCAGCGAGACCAGGACAACAACATCATCTTCGAGTACATGCGGGAGTATGACGAGGGCTTCGGGGGGCTTTTGATGCAGAACTTCGAGATTTTCGAGAACATATTCAACAAGAACCTGAGGCCAATGCACCATGGCAACCCAAGCAAGTGCAAGCCGTGCAGCTTCTTCAAGGAGTGCGAATGGAAATTAATTTGAAGTAGTATAGAATATTAATTGTTGACTATGGCAGAAAACAGCGGCGCCACCAGTAAAGAGATACACTTCATAATAAAGTCCTGGGTCATGGGTTCGATAGGCGGCTCCATCTTCTTCCTGACGGTTTTCATTCTGGGAACCATCAACTTCTTCCAGAGCATATTTCTTGGAATATCCACGTTTGTAGTGTCGCTGGTCATAGCCAGGCTTTTCCAAGACAGGATAAACATCATAGTCAACTGGATAAACAGAAAGATAAGGAAGCATCCAAAGATAAGCGGCGTGATAGACAAATATTTCTAGTCCTGGCCGCGCCTTCTTTTGACCACCCTTCTAAGATGTATGCCATATACCATGCCGAATGCAAGTCCCAGCAGGTGCGCCCCCCTAGCGATGTTGCTCTGTACAAAAAGGCCGCTGAATTCCGTGGCTCCCCATATGAAGGCAGCCACTATCATCGGCACCGGGACGCCTATGATAACTATAGCGAAGGGCATGATGATTGCACTGGCGCCCATGATGCCGTAAACAGCGCCCGAGGCTCCTATGGCAGGCACGGTCGGGTCGGAGGCGGTCACCATGTACCCCACATTGGCGATGGTGCCTGCCAGCAGATACAGAAGCATAAACCTGCCGCTGCCAATCCTGGTTTCCAGCGCCATACCGAACATGAACAAAGCAAGCATGTTAAGGAAAAGGTGGTTCATGTCAGCATGCAAGAACATAGCGGTTATCATCCTCCAAGGCTCCGAGGCGGCGTAGGCCGGCACGAAGGCGTATCTTAGCACAGTAGAGGTGCTGGTAAGCATGAAAAACACGGCAACGTTTATAAGGACCAGGATTATGGTAAGCACAGGCTTGTAATTCCGCTCGCTCATAACAATTACTTTGTATGTAGATTTTATTAATCGCTAGGTTTGTTTATCACCATACAGCCCGTTTTTATTTTTAAGTCCAGCCCAATTGATATTTATGGAACAGGAAGATTTCTTGAAATCCATCAGGCCGCACAAGGCGGCTGTAATGATTGACATAGACGATGTTCATCCGGAAGGTTCTGGTTATGGTGACGACTGCTCCGGGGACATGGACGGCGGGGCGTTCGGCTACCTAAGCAAGATTGCGGAGGAGTTTCCCCATGTCAAGATAACCTTGTTTGTCACACCCAACTGGAACCACAGGCCGCTCAGGATATTCCCGCGTTTGGCTGTGGAATGGGGCGACAGGTTCAGGATAGACAAGCATCCGGAATGGTGCGGCTGGCTAAGGGGCAAGGTCTCATCAGGCAGCTTCGATGTTGCGGTGCATGGCTATTCTCACTACCAGCTTGCTTACCCCTTTCAGTCAGAGTTCAAAAATCTGGAGAAAAGGGAAGCTGTGGAAAGACTGAAGATGTCGGAGGAATTGTTAAACAAAGCAAAAATACCCTTCATAAAAGTTTTCAGGCCTCCTGGATGGCATCTGTCAAAGGAAAGCTGGAAGGCACTGTCGGCACGAAAGTATGTTGTAGCTGCTTCTGCCGACATGGTGACGCCGCCTTCTCCGGTATCCATATGCAGATTCACAGGCCCAAAAGGCAAGTTGCTGTATCCGCATAAGATAAACGGTATCTGGAACATAACAGCCAACTGCGACATAAAGAGGACCAGAGCCGAGAGGCTCGAGAGGATTGTAAAATACAACGGCCTGGCTGTTATACATGGCCACATACAGGACAGGTACAGGGGCATTGCCATAAGGAACGGCGTGGATTGGAAATCCTATGAGAACCTCAGGAAGATACTGCTTTTCCTCAAGAATAGATACGGCAGGAAAATACTTTATCTGGGAGCGAGCGACATCTACAGGAAGCTAAAGTAGCTTTTATCCCAACAGGTTGCGCCTATCCAATACTAATTATAACAGAACAACAAAATTTAATCAATGGCTTATGAGACCATCGTGGGCAGAGAAAGAAAGGACCTGGACAAGTACGGCAGTATAGGCGTCGGTTACATAGGCAAGCACATAGTTGGCACGGGCGAGGACGCACACCTGACTACAAAAGTTTACATTGACTTGTTGAAACCGCACGTATTGGGCATATTCGGAAAGAGGGGATCGGGAAAATCATACAGCGCGGCTACTATACTGGAAGAGTTTTGCAAGCTACCCGACGAATACAGGAAGAAGATGGCGTTCGTTGTAATAGACCCTATGGGAATATACTGGAGCATGAAGTTCCCCAACACCCAGCAGGCAGATTTGCTCAGGCAATGGGACTTGGAGCCGATGGACTTTGGAAATTTCGTGGATGTTTACGTTCCTATAAAGCAGAAGGATGAGTATGTCAAGGCAGGCATACCTGTTGACAGCGTCATAAACATATCGTTGAAGGAGTTTTCAGCAGAAGACTTGATACTGGCCTTCGGTTTCAGAAGGACAGAGGAGATATCTGTTTCATTGGAGAAGAACTTCAACAGCCTCTTGGAGTCGGGAAAGGATTTCGGGTTCGAAGAGCTGATTGACAGAATCAGGAAGGACAGCGAGACCAAGAAGGAGACAAGCGACGCCCTGGTGAACCTTTTGAGCATAGCCTACCAGTGGGGGCTTGTTACAAAAGAAGGTATAAAAGTGGAAGATCTGGTCAAGCCGGGCAAGATTTCCATCATAGACCTGTCTAGGATGAGGTCGAACGAGCTCAGGCAGCTTCTGGCGTCGTTGATCGTGCGCCGCGTCTTCAGGTCAAGGACACTTTCTAGGAAAGAGGAGGAGGTGTCCAAACTCACCGGTAAGCCCCCCAAGTTTACCTTCCCCATGGTGTGGCTGCTTCTGGAGGAGGCTCACAACTTCGTACCATCCGATGCTGCTGTAGCATCAAGCGAACCCATAACAAGAATAGCCAAGGAGGGGAGGGAGCCCGGAGTCGGATTGCTGGTCATAACCCAGGTGCCGAACAAAGTCAGCCAGGAAGTCCTTAGCCAGTCTGACTTGGTCCTTTCATTCAGGCTGACAAGCAGGGATGACCTGCTGGCTCTGCATTCTGTCTATCAGACTTACATGAGCGAGGATCTGGAGAGGTTCATGAACCGGCTGCCAAGGTGGCCGGGAAGCGCGATAATCCTGGACGACAATCTGGAGAAAGTCTTTACCGTCAACATAAGGGTCAGGCAGTCATGGCATGCAGGCGGCACTGCCGCTTTGGTTTAGAGAACAATAAAGTTAAGCAATAGCAGCGAAGATTATTTATTATGAGGATCAAAGGCCTGAAGCTGAGGACTATTTTAGCAACCAACTCCAAGGAGACCATAGAGCTGGAGATGGAAGCAGGCAACTCAAAAGTCAGGACTGCTGTCCCAATGGGAACCAGCGCCGGCAGCCACGAGGCCTTCCTTCTTCCTGTAGATTCGGTATATAAGGTCTTCTCAGGCGTCAAGAAGAAAGTGCTTTCAAATGACTTTTCATCCCAGGAAGAGATCGATGCTTTTCTTAGAAGACTGGACGGCACAGACAATTTCAGCAAGATAGGAGGCAACTTGGCGCTTGCTTTGTCTGCGGCTTTTATAAAAGCGTCTGCTGCAGAAGACAGTAAAGAGGTCTTCGAACATCTTTCAAAAGGAAAAGCCAGCATGCCGAGACCGCTTGCAAACGTGATAGGTGCGAAAGGCCTGAAGGACATAGAGGAGTATCTCATGTTTCCAAAGAAGCAGAAGTCGATATTCGAATCTGTCAAATTATTGTCAGGCGTCTACCATCAGATAGGCAAGATGCTAAAAGAAGTGGACAAAGCTTTCAATTATGGTAAGGATCTGGAATCTGCGTGGAGGTGCTCGCTGAAATCCGATGAGATACTGGGAATGCTGAGCGGCTTCTGCGAAGCAAACGGCCTGTCGCTGGGCATGGACATGGCCTCAGCCGAGCTCTGGGACGGCAAGTCTTACAACTACTCGGACGGGAAAAGCCTTAGCACGGAAAAGCAGCTGGAGTTTGTGAATGGCATGATTGACGATTATAGTCTAGGCTATGTGGAAGACCCTTTTGACGAGGATGACTTCGACACATTCGCCAATCTCAACT
>CAYJRO010000090.1:0-4805 GCA_964372425.1 uncultured archaeon | reverse complement strand
GGCACCTTGCCGGTCACTTTCACATGGTCTGCGAACTCGTCCCAGAATGCAGGGTCCCATGTCTTAGGTTTGGACACATAATAAAAGGAATTCGATGATCCTGGTACATGCCCTGTTTTCACCCAGACGTCCAGCGGCTCTGTCTTAGGCAGTATGACTTCCTGGAACTTTAGCGGCTTTATTATCTCTTTCATTGCTATGCTTTCAAAGGTCCTCATGAGCTTGGTAGTGAACATCCCGTGCCACCACACTCCCACGTCAAACCTTTTTATCAACCCGCTGCCCTCCAGCTCGCCTGTAGGATCCTTGTCCCATACAGCATCCTTTTTCTTGCTCTTCCAAAGGAGCTCCCAGTGCTCTGCCTTGCCGCCGTACAATGACTGGTTTATCTTGTCATTCACCCTTCTGATTATCTTTTCAATGTACCTGTCCTCTATTGCTGTCGAGTCAAGGTCCTGCAATGTGACTAGGAACTCCGAGCCTTTGTGCTCTATGTTCTTAACCCACGGCACCTTCACCACTATCTTGTCCTTAGGCATAGTGTCTGGCTTGAATGATATCTTGTAGGTGCTTATGTAGATGCTTCGGAGGCCTATCTTCTCCTCTTTGCCGAGCTTCTCGCTCAGGTAAGTCCTCAGCCTCAGCAGCGCGTCGTGCGGCCTCAGGTACTCGTTTCCTTCTATGGTGACAAACATCTTCTTAAGGTTCAGCGACCACCTGACGAGCCTGGCGCCCTCCTGCTCCTTTGGCACGCCTTTCCTGAAAAGCTCTGTGTTGATATCCTTTGCGACTATCTCTGGTATCTTCGTCTTGAGATGGTCCACATTGGCGCTGAATTCGATAAAACCTTCAAGATGGAATTTCATGAATATCTATTTGGACAGAATAAGCTTAAAATACAATCCTATTCTTTCTTCTCTTCAGCAGCCTTCTTGATTTTCTTAGGCTTCTCGGCCTTCACTTCAGTCTTGGCAGCTTTCTTGTCCGCGGCTTCCTTTGAAGTCTTCATCTGGGCCGCGCTCGGGAACCTCAGGTTCAGCTTGTTAACAAGGCCGGATTTCTTGAAAGCCTCCACAACTTCCTCATCGCTGGCGTCGTCCTTTATCTCCAGCCTGTGCTGTGTGGGCTCTATGTGTATAAGGTTGACCTTCCTTCTCTTCACGCCCGTAAGCAGCTTTGGCCCAGTGACTAGGACAAAATTGTCGTCCACCTTCTTGACGACAACAGCAATCTTGCCGGCCTCCCTTCCGACAGTCTTTATCACTACAGTTCCGGTGTTCATATCAACCATCTTTATAAATTGTGTTATCTTGCATACTTGATTCGCGAAGCTTGGTTAAAAGGTTGTAAGTTTTCTCCAACTCAGCAAGAAATTCGGGTGTGTAGGAAATGCTGTATGTCCCAAGAACCTTCTCAGCTACAAGTATTTTTGCCATTTCATAAGACCTCTTTTAATCACACCAACCATTCTCTAATTTTGCATTTCATAGGTTAAAAGCTTTTTCCTTCAATGCTTCCCTTCCGCAGCTGCCGCAAAAATAGCCGCCATAAGCCCTTTTGACAGTCCTCTTGGTCCAGCTTATCTTGCTCAGCCCGGAAGTCGTCAGCCTAGGTATCCCGTGCAAAGGGCTCTTGCAATTAGCGCACAGCTTGCTGCCAACCTTTGATCTTACCTTATGAATAACATTTTTGTTGCCAGGAGTCCTTACTCTTCTTTTTACATGCATCTAAATATCACCAGTCACTTTCCTTAGGAGCATGCTTATCGCAAGAGAAGTTATCACATACCAGTACAGCCAGTTTATGTTGAATCCCAGCACCGGTATAGTCAAGCCGGAATACTTTGCAGACATGTATACGAAAAACACTATCCCCACCACCATGCTGGCAGCCATCACCTTCATGTTCTCCCTCATGAAGCTCCTGTTGAGGGTCATCATCTCCTTCATGCTGCTGGACATCGTCTCCTTGTCGCCGTCCTTGGTGGCCTGCTTTATGGTCTTGTTCAATTCCTTCATCCTGTCCTTCAGCCCCTTTACCACTTCCTTTTTCATTAACAGCCTGTTAAAGCCAAGGGTTATCAGCGACAGCAATGTGGAGAACATGACCACCGAAAGCACCGGAGGCAGTATGAAAAGCGGTGCGAACATGCTGTCCATCGATGCCACTACTGCGGTTGTTATCGACATCTTTACCACTTCCTTAAAGATTTATACAACAGTTATCTTTTTAAGCTTATAGTTGGCAGCACATAATTAATTTTGATAACATGATTCTGGATTTCAACGGCAAAAAGCCCAAAATAGACAAGACGGCCTTTGTAGCCCCCACAGCAGACATAATAGGAGATGTCGAAATAGGTGAGAATTCCAGCGTCTGGTTCGGCTCGGTTCTGAGGGGCGACTTGCATTACATAAAGATAGGCAGGAACTCCAACGTCCAGGACAACTGTGTCATGCATGGCACCATCAACAAGTACCCGACTGTGGTGGGGAAGAACGTCTCAATCGGACATAATGCCATAGTCCATGGGTGCGAGGTCGGTGACAACTGCATAATAGGCATGGGTTCCATAATTCTTGAGGGCGCGAAGATTGGTAAATTGTGTATAATTGGAGCCGGGGCGGTTGTCAAAGAAGGCGAGAAGATACCCGACAAATCATTGGTAGTTGGTGTACCTGCTAGGGTTGTAAAGAAGCTTGATAAAAGCCAGTTGAAGAGGATAGACGACAATTGGAGAGAGTATGTTAAACTGAAGGAAGTCTATATGAATAAAAAATTTTAGTTACAAATCTATTTATCAAGCATACATGAAAAGACCTGCGGATGGGCCAACTAACTCGTCTGCTATTTTTCTTCCTACAGCATGGGCCTCAGGATCCACCCCATGAAACTGGTTCTTGTCGTCCTCCAGCTCGCCGAACGCCTGCCTTATGGCTTTTTTGTACTGCTCGGGATCCAAGCCTTTGTAAAGGTTCTCCCTATGAGAAAACTCGCTGCCCAGAGTCCTGATCAGGTCGTATTCGTTATAGATGTTGGCTGTATTCAAGATTATGACATCTGGGTCTATGATGGGAGTCGCTCCCTTGGCACCAGGCTCCAGATATCTGGATATAACAAGATTTATGGTCTCCTTGTAAGTGGGCTTCCTGTCAAAATTTTCCCTAACCTTTCTGTAGACCCTCTTGGCTTGTTTTTCCAAATACTCCAATTTGTCTTTCGATATGTTCAAATCAGAATCGCTGAAAAATCTCAAATTCACGTCATCATCATACTTGCTGGCTTCCTCCCCCCCTCCGTCTGGCTGTGGCTGCGGGGTCTTGTTCTTATTGGAACCGAGTTCAGGTTCTGGCTGGACAACCGCTGGCGTAAGGTCCTCGGGTTTCAGCTCAGGCTTTACATAAGACTCCGGAGGCCTTATACCCACAGGTTCCGTGTGCTTTTGTATAGGCGATTCGAATCTCCTTATAACAGACTGGCCATCGGGTCCCGTTTTTTCAACATAACCTTTAATGACAATCCTGCCTCCAGAATCCACCCTTCCGATGTAACCCGAACTTGAAAAACTGCCGTCCTTCACGGAAGCTTCTATCTCATCCTTCATTTCCTGTGGCAGGATGTCTCGGTAGTCTTTCTCCCACACGTCCGTATAAGAAGGCGCACCTTTCCACACGTCTTCCATAGTCTTGTGGAACTCTTCCATACCCCTTCTCATGTCTTCGATCCATCCCGTGTTACCAATAGTCCTTTTGAAGATGTCGCCGCCCATCTTATTGAAAATCTCGTTCATTCGGTCAAAGATTTTGTCTAAAGAAAAAGGCTCGGTTCTAATGTCTCCCATGTCTTCAGAAGAAGACCTGACCAAGTCTTCATTATACAGTCCATCCTCCATGCTGTTGTATTCAAATGCGAATTCGGGCTGCTGCGTCATGATTATAATGATGGCAGTTGAAACTTTTAAACCTTTTCTCTCCGTATGTTGTACATTATACGTCGTACAATTTGAAATCATGTACAAAATACGGTTTAAAAGTGCAACCATCGCAATCAAAAATTTCTGTTAATAACACGATAATTAATTGGATGACAGACAAGATAGTATGGAGGCCGTCTAAAAAGATGGTAGGCCAGGCTAACGTTACAAAATTCCTCGAGAAGAACAATATTAAAAGCTACGACGAGATTTTGAAGAAATCCACGGAAGACATAGTGTGGTTCTGGAAGGCCTGCGAACAGCAGCTGGGCGTTTCCTGGTCCAAGCCTTACAGGAAAGTCTACGACTCATCCAAAGGAATAGCCTTCACTGACTGGTTCGTTGGCGGAAAGACCAATCTCAATTACAATTGCGTAGACAAGCAGAAAGGCGGCAAGACAGCCTTTGTCTGGCAGGGGGAGGACGGCATTGTAAGAGAGTACAACTATTCTGATTTGAAAAAAGAAGTCGACAAGCTTGGTAGCTGGTTGAAAGATGCAGGAGTGAAGAAAGGAGACGTTGTCGCAACCTATCTTCCAATGCTGCCAGAGACCGTAGTCACGCTTTTCGCCACTGTGAAGATCGGGGCAGTCTTCATGCCAATATTTTCCGGTTTCGGTACCAGTACTGCTGAGATAAGAATCAAAAACGCGAAGCCCAAAGTGATAATCACATGCGATGGCTATTACAGAAAAGGGGAAAAAATATATCCCAAGGAAGTTTTGGTCCAGATAGAACATGGTGCAAAGCTCCTTGTTGTAAGAAGATTGAAAAGCAACCTGGTATTAAAGGAAAATGAATTTTTCTACGATGAAGCAACTAAAGAGCAAGC
>CAYJRO010000089.1:0-4859 GCA_964372425.1 uncultured archaeon | reverse complement strand
ATAAGTTTGTCCAACTCCTCCAGCTTTAGATGAAGCATCTGGCCGGACAGCTGCGCCTCCTTAACCTCTGGTATGAGCTTCTTGTGGAACTTGTTGATGGTCATGTACTGGCAGTAGCCCATGCAGCTTGCAAAATCATGTACAGGAACAATCAGTGTATCCATAAGAATTACCTTGGCTGTAAGAATACTTTGGGCGGTAGTTTTATAAGGTTATCGGAGGCTCGTTTCCGGTGAGTTTACGAAGTATAGATTTCTAAATTGCTGTAAAGTTCTTCCAAACGGCTGTCAATATATAGCGAAACCAGCTCCTTCTCTCCTCTGGAGTTTATGGTTCCCTTCATTTCAGCTCCGATGTTCAACTTTTTCAGGTCTCTGACTTCTGGGCCATCGGCCCCCGTGTAGGTAGGAAGCCTCACGAAACTTAGTGGTTTGTCTGATTCCGGCCTGTGCTCAACGTCGATGCCCATGGGCCTGTAGAATTCGTTCAGCCAGCCGACAAATATATTGTCCCAAAAAACTACAAGCTGATCCATCTCACTTTCATTAAAATGACGAATATCAGGAAATCTCTGCAAGCTATATTCTAGGACGCTTTTACCCATGTGTAACTTTCCTTTGGCACGGATAATTTTCTGGGTATGTTCAAACCGGGCATAATTACTAAAATGTTGTTATTATTCAATATATTAATGCTTGTTTTCCTGTGGGTTTCAAATGTTCTGACAAATGATTTTTTGGTATGTATTTTACAACATAGAAATTTATTTAAGTATGTAAAACGTTTTACATATAATGAAACATGTGTTGATATTTGACGTCCCACGTGATAATGTGGCTCTTGCGGTGAAGGTATGGCGAGACTTGAACAAGCTAGGCGCAAAAAAAATACAGCATTCTGTGTGGTCTTCTGAAAACCTAGACAGCCTTGTAAGAATAGCCTCCTTCATTAAAAAGTCTGGCGGCAGCGCGAGGATATTGGAAGAAAGATTTATTTTCTGACTTTCAAATATAATTATGGCAGCAGGAACTGCTTGCGACAGATGCGGCAAAGGCATGGTAGAGACTCACTGCAAATCTATTTGCAGGAACTGCGGCAGAATTATAGATTGTTCGGACTGATTGACATGGTGACGGAAAAGGAAGTCTGGTCTGTATTGAAGACATGCTACGACCCAGAGATACCTGTTAACATAGTGGACCTGGGACTGGTTTACGAGCTGAAAGTCAGCAAGGGGGACTTGCATGTGAAGATGACACTCACGAGCCCAGTATGCCCGCTGGGGGACTTGGTAAAACAGGAGATAACAAACAAGCTTATGACATTGGAAGGTGTGAAGAATGTAAATATTGACCTGACTTTCGACCCCCTATGGAACAATGGCATGATGAGCAAATCTGCTAGAAGGCAGCTCGGTATGCCTGTGTAGCATACAAATGCTTAAATATAAGAATTCCCAAAAGATAAGTTATGATTTCTAAAGAAGTGGAAAAGAAAATTTTGTTTCTCATAGACAAGGATTACAGCGGCATCCTGCCCTACAACAAGAATGATATTGTCCTAATGTACGATGAAAATCACGACAAGCTCTTTGGAGAATATGTTTCTAACCTGGCAAAGACTTTGGCCGCTGGGGGCAAAAAGGTGACACGCATCTACAGCGGCGACGCATTAAGATACAAAGGTGATTCTCTACCAGAAGGTGTGGTGGTGACCACGGTTGGCGACATCATGACGCCATTCGCAGTGGACAGAACCAGAGAAGTGCCGCCAAGCACAAGGTTTTTGGAGGTCTGGGAAGCCGTGTCTTACATGCTTTCTTTAGAATCCCAGCTTTCTGACGACCGCCGGCTTTATAAGCACGAACAATTCAGCTTCACAAACGTCGGGCCGCTCCACGGCATAAAAATGGATGTAATCAGGCACAACAAAGATTTTCTGAAAAGGAGGCCGCAGATGATAATAGCCGGCACAAAAGACGATTTCAGCAAACTATTCGAACATTATAAAAACGTGGGGTCCTACCTGAACGGGCACTTTGCTGCAAGAGTGTTCGATTTCAGCAAAAGCTAAATCCTGTATTTGCTTTCAATCTGACCCATCAAATCTGACTTTTCGTCTTCGCCTAAAAAGGCCGTTTCTACCGCATTCGACTGCAGCTTCTTCAAATCTTCCGTGCTGAGGTTGCATTCTTTGCATGGGCTTCAAATCATCTGTGTCGATTGACTCCAAATTTATTCTACTGTTAGTATAAGGCAAAATTTCCTGGTATTCCAAGAGTGGCACACGCTGTAATCTATCTGCCAGCTCCGAAAAGGGTATCTCGGCCACAACCGAATATTCCATGAAATTTGTCTGGTGTTAAAAGTATTTAAGTTTTAGAATCATTTGAAGATGAAACCCGTCCTCTCGGACCAGAAAAGCAGGTCCAGCTCTCCCATGGGTATGCCTGTGCTTGCAGAGAACTCCCTCATCTTGGCCTCTATTTCCAGATATTTCTTCTCGGAAAGGCTCTTTGGCATCTCAGCTATCACCCCGAACTCCAACAGCTTGTTCAATATATGCACGTCCAGTATGGCCAGGCTGTCTCCCATACCTATGTTGCGCATAAAATGGCTGGATTCCTTCATGCCCAGCCCCTTGATGTTCTCAAACAACCAGTCCCTGAGCTCTCTGGGGTCTGTTATGTTCATCAGGGCCTCTTTTATGTTAGAAAAATTCTTTCTTGCCTCCACAATGTATCTTGACTTGTTCTGATTGAACCTGACTGCATTCAAGAAAGGCTTTATCTGAGACTGGTCGCCATTGTATAGCAGCTTGTTGTTCATCAAGGATGTCACGGCGCTCCAACAGACTGTAGCTTTTGACTGCGGCGTGCAAAGGCAGAACGCGAGCTCCGCGAACAGCTTGTCATCCCCCAAGTTCAAGACTTCCCTGAACTCCTGCAGCCTTTTCCTTATACCCTCCTTCTTGGTGTCATGTATTCTTTTCAGCTCTTCTATACCGGACATTGCAATCACCTGTACTTTTCTTCTATCGTTTTAACTACCTTGTCAAACACCTGCTCTTCATCCATATTGTTGCATTCTACAATTATATCGTAGTTTTCTTTGAGCTTCTCGCCCAAAATGAAATCGTATACGCTTTTATAAAGTGTTGTGTTCTTCTCGTCCCTCTCGTCTATGATTTTTCTGGCTTCCTCGAATGAGATACTGTCGCGCTTGGCCATCCTTTTAGACCGTGTGGCCTTGGAGGCATCCAGCCATATTTTTATACCGGCAGCGCCCAGATAAGGCAGAGTCCAAGACGTCATGACAACATTGCCATCCTTGGCTTTTTCCATCATTATCTTGTCCACCTCTTTGTCGAAGTTGTGGTCGCGGTTCCTCTCGTCCAAAAATTCCATGCCATCCTTAGTGTCCCACCAGTCGTTGCCCTCCGGGTTATAGCCACGCCTTCTGGCAAAATCCTTCAGGGCGTCGCTGCCCGCATATAGCTTCAAATCGTACTTCTTCGCCAACCTATGGGCCAAAGTGGTCTTTCCAGAAGCAGCCATACCACTAATGATTATTGTCATCGGTGACGGAGCCATAATAATCAGTTTGTTTTGGTATTCTTACTTATAAGCTTTGGTAAGTCTTTGTTTATCTCTCCGCAGAAGAACTCGAGCTTGCCGCAGGAAAGTCCCATTTTTTTCACTTCCCTTATGGCTTTCTCTATTTTATACAAAGCTTCTTTCAAAACAATGGGCTTGAATCTGCTGTCACGAACCTCCTTTCCTTCTTTCAATGCCAGATAGAGCTCCTCCACACAGCCATTGGAATACTCCCAGCCATCGTTCAGCACCAGCTTGGAGACATACTTCCTTATGAACTTCCTCCACATTGCAAGCCCCTGCCTCTGCTGTATATTTGAAAAGTAGCCTGCATTTAGAGAGCTGACGACGATATCTTTGTCGAATTTTTCATGCGCGTCTCGCACGAAACGCTCTGTGTCCTTCTCGTTCTTCTTTATTATTTCCTGGAGTACTTTGTTGCTGTTCTTGTCAGTGTCCAAGAATTTCAGACCATTCTTTTTAATTGCCTCGTAATACCTTATTCCTGTAACGTGAGGCGACGATACATAGATGCACTTTTTATTATCTGAGACTTCTGGGTAATTCTTCAAAAGCTCCTCAAACCAGCCGCCCTCCTCGTTCAAAATCGGCCTTATCTGTTCGAGTAGAATGCCCGTTATTTTTTCCACAGTCAAGTCCGTAGTGTCGACTACCATGTCGAAGTTGTCGGGGTTGTGGAAATTGTCTATTCCGTACTTCTTTCTGTAATTTTCTACTGTAAACATCTCCTCCTGTGACAGTCTTTCCAATAAGCGATCCTTAACCATGTTTTTCACGCCTCCGCCGTTGGCCAGCCTTTTCGCCAAAATATCCTTGTCACACTTCAGGAAGACGTTGAAGGTCTTTACTGGCGAGTCTTTGGACCAGTGGAAACCGAGCAGAGAATCGAGTACGAAACCATCCATGAAGCTGCAGATGTCTTTCTGCCATTTGTCCAGATGCTGGTCTATCTTGTCTGCGTAAGTCTTGTAATACTCCTCCACATTCATGCCACGCTTGGCCGCGATTTCCCTTATTATGTCGCCTTCTACGGAGAAGACGTCCAAGTCTATCTTTTCAGCCAGACTCTTGGCCACCTCGGTTTTTCCCGACTTCGGAGTACCGGAAATAGTTATTATCAAACCACGCACCTACTAAATTATTAAACCCCGATTAAAAATAAATAGTTTCAATACTCCGTCAAAACCTATTATTATCCTCCAACTAAGTAATTCGGGTTTGTTTCAATAAAATATCTATATTG
>CAYJRO010000088.1:0-4910 GCA_964372425.1 uncultured archaeon | reverse complement strand
TGTTCAAAGTGTCGCCCGGCCTAAGTTCGCTTGGCTGCAGAACTGGCGACCAGTTGCCGGACAAAAGCGTCCATCCTGTGCCTTCGCTCACGCCCCCGAATATCTCGGCTGTCAAATCCTGTGCAGTGGCACCGCCCACATTCTCTATGGAAAGTGTCAAGTCTACTTGCTCGCCCGACCTTATCTCTGGGAAATCGAAGGAAAAGCTTTTGACTGCAATGCCGTCCACGGCATTCTGAACATTGTTGCTGCTACTCGTACAGCCGGAAATGACTACCACCGAGGCCAGCAGGAAAATCAAAGCTGCTCTTTTCATTTTATCTATCAATTAGTTTGGTGTTCAATAGATTTATTGCTTAGCTATGAAGAAGACTGGTAAGTTAAAACCAAAAAACTGGCTACCTTATACTATCGTGGCGGCCTTGTGGACGTTTATCGTTGTCGATGTGTCAGAGTAGTAGCCGTAGCCCAAGTCTACTGTGACTGCGAAGTCCCTTGTGTTCAGGATGCTTGAAGCATCGGCTACTGTGAACTGGCAGTATATCGCCTTTGACTCGCTCTTTGCCAATGTCACTTGGCCTGTGGTTCCGCCCAATGATGGGCAGCTAAAGCCTGGCAAGTCTGTAACAATGTTTACATTTACCTTCCTCAGGGCGTCCAACGAAAGCAGTCCGCCAGAGTAAGCCGTACTTGGATCGAATGGCTCGCCGCTTCCTGTGTTTGTCAAAATGACCTGCAATATGTAAGTGTTGTCAGTGGCGCTCCTCACGAGCAGTGGCCTGTTGCCTGCTGAAAAGCTGATTGTAATTGGTGCTCCAGTAGATGATTCCTGTATGACTCCGGCAGTGTTCTGGATGCTCTGTGCCTGAGCAGATGGCAAGGATCTGACATAGTCAAAGGATACAAGCCTCAAAGTGCCTATCGCTGTTGTTCCATAAGTGTACAAGACTCTTGCCTGAGCTGTGTATGAATTGTCTACCTGCAAATTGGATGGAGATGCGACTGTCCATTGGAAGTCAAAGCTCTCGCCAGGGAAGTCAATGGAAGGCTCGGCTGGCTGCAATTTAGCCAATGACTGTGGGTTTGCATCAGCTGTGCTCCATTCAGTGCCTCCAAGATTCAGACCGAAAAGAAGAGCAACAAGGTTGTCAGCAGCATGCTGTCCAACGTTCTGGACAGACAATATTAAAATAGATTTTTCTCCAGAAACCAAATCAGCAAAGTCAGGTGCGAAACCGGAAACGACAATACCATTAGCAGCTACTGTAGTTTTAGAAGGCCTAGTCAAGCCTGTACAGCCTGAAAGCACTACCACCGATGCCAACAGCAAAGTCAAAATTTTCTGGTCCATATTGGTCATCTATACTAATCTTATAATCTTTGATATTTAAATACTTTTCTGCACCTTCTCTAGAACAATTGTTTTGTGTGTTTACAGGTCATCCCGGAAGCGGTTGGGACACTATTGTCTCGGTCCTGGTGAACCTGTAGTTGTATGTGTAGTCCACGGCTACGACTCCCACTGTCTCGCCCGCCACCAAAGTGTTTCCTTCTTTGAAACTGCAGACTAGTTCGGCCGGTATAAGCAACTTTCTGGTGTCTGAATCTGGCGGAGCGGGTAGTTGATAGCCGACTCCAGCAGCTTTAAAGGCACAATAAGCATCTGTAGCAACACCCATGTTAGTCGTGGAAAGGGTTATTATGTCGCCGAGCTCTTCGTTTATGTAAAGGGGCTTTTCCACTTCGCCCGGTGGGTTGCCTACATGATTGAATGTCATTTTCACCTCAAAAGGCCTTCCTACGGTGCCCCAGCGCTCAGTTATCTCCTTGTCGTCCACCTTGTAGGTCCTGCCTACAGCGGGCTGGAAATCCACTACTATGGGCCCGTAGCTTGGATCGCTCTGGGAGAACTTGGAAGCGGGCTCTGTCCTGGTGGTGCCGTCTATGATGGGTATGTTTGCGGTCCTGTAGCCGTTCCAGAGATAATTTATGCTGAATGCTATTGTGTATGGTATAGGCGTCAGCTTGGTAGCTTCCACTTCTTCGCCAGGAACTTTTATTTCTAGTTTCACCGGCTGCGACTCGAACGGGTCTAAAACTATGTTTTCGCACCTGCATTGGATGCCAGTTGCAGTACAGTCCTTGTTTTCAAGGCCGGCGTCTGTCGGGCAAACCAAATTTACCAGACTAAGCTTCGGTACATTGAAAAAGTCCGCCATAGTTGTAACCTGCTTGTCGCCGTTGTTCTTTACCCAGAAGCTTATGGAACTGTAGCCTCCGGGATAGGGATTGGAAGCGCTGACAGCGTAATTTTCTATGGTAACTATGTCATTACTGTATTGTATCACCGTGTCGTCCCTGCCACCGCCTATGCATCCTGCCATTACTACAGCAACTGCCAGCAACAGGAAAAACAGCACTTTCCCCATAACTTTAATTTACTAGTTTCAAGTATTTATTATGGTCGGCCTAAGAGACGTGGTAAGCTACTTCATAGACCCGAACAGGGAAGGCTACACTGTGCCCAAGACGGGGGTTCTTGCAGTATTGTTTGTAGCTGGAGCGTACGCCATCTATGAAATCCTCGGAAAGCTGAAGGTGAGTATAGACGCAAGGCTCGCAGTAGCAGTCTCGCCGTTCATCCTGCTCGGCAGCACGCTGAGAGTCCTGGTGGACAGCCGCATTATAACCGGGCATCTTGCTGTGATTTTCACCTCGCCAAACGTCTACCTTTTCATAGGCGTCTTCTCTGTATCTATGCTTGCTATATCGGTTCTGCTGGAAAGGAAGAAAGTGATAGCATACCACAAGCTGATGTTCCTAGTGGGCCTGGCCGCCGTCGCAATTTCCATAATGCCGGTAAGGTTCGTCAACTTCCAGGGCATCTGGCTGTCAAGTGCTTTCATATTTCCATGGCTTTTGTTCTCCCTGCTTTTCAAGAAATGGCGCCCAGAGAACAGGGGCGTGCTACTTTTCCAGATGTTCGACGCCAACACTACAGCCGTCACGCTGCAGTTCTTCGGAGCAGCAACAGGATTCGGCTACTATGAACAGCATGTGCTGCCTACTTTGCTGATGGATATGTTTGGGCCCTTCTCCTTCGTAATAGTGAAGGCCGCGGTTATCATAACTGTGCTTCTTCTGATAGACAGATTTTCCGACGACAAGAACTTCAACAACTACGTCAAACTGATGGTTGGAATACTTGGCGCTGCCACTGGAGGAAGGGATTTCCTTAGGCTGGCAGCATTCGTTTGAATTTAGAAATAAGAGCTGTCTGTTATCGGACAGGCGTTTCCGGTGGGTTTAAAAAGATTACAGTCAATCTTAATTCATGGTAGAAAGTGGCGAGCTGGTACTTGACATTGGGTGCGGAAACGACCCCCAAGGAACCGTGAACGTTGACAGGAAAGTGCCTGAAAACGCAGGCTATATCAAGAACTTTGTCCTAGCAGACATAAGATATCTTCCTTTCAAGGACCATGTTTTTGACCAGGTCAGGACGAGCCTCCTTTTCTGGTACGAAGGCTGCTTGGTAAAGTCGGAAAATGAAAAACGGACGGCTTATGGTCATAGCAACATAGAGCCTGGAGAAATATTGAAAGAAATAGTAAGGGTTGCAAAGCGCGGCAGGACTGATTTCAGGCTCTATTCAGAATAACCTATCCTATGTATGATATGGACTCGGTGGATTTTTCTTCCAATTTTGGCTGCTTTGGCAGCTCCTTGCTTTTAAGCTCGGCCTCCAGTTTGCTGACATTGTCCTCAAGTATCTTGACGAGACTTCTGGCGGTGACAGGGCTTATGACAATCTCTGAGACACTCTGCCTGCGCATCATGTCTATGAAATTCAGCCTGACATGACCCTCCTTGACAACATCATGGCCTTGCTTTGTGGCCTTGACGAGCGTTCCTACCATTACCTCATCCGCGAACGTAGGCACAACTGAGGCAGGTATGTTGTTAAGCTGTATGTTGACTTTTTTCTTTTCTTCCATGGGGGAAACACTTATAAAGATTTAATAGTCTATAACTAATAAATGGTTATGGCTATGGAAGAGCAGACTGGGGGAGAGGAACAGAAAAAGCCTAAGATAACCCTACAGAAGGTTGAGGACGTACTGACAATGGTCGTCATAGGCGGGGCTGTCATGCTGTCTGTCGGCATTGGCTCTACTGCGATAACTACCAGGGGCCTGCCCGCGATAATTTCCATGCTCGGAGCTGTAGTCAGCTTCACGTCGACTGTTGCTTTGGTTTTCACGTGGGCGGCTAAGGAGTTCAAGGGATGATAGATTATGGCGAGGATGTATTCTGGACACAAGGGCAAGCACGGAAGCAAGCACTTCCCCATAAAAAGAACCCCCAGGTGGATGAAGTACAGAAGGGAGGATGTAGTGAAATTCGTGGTTGAGCTGGCCAAGCAGAAGCACAGCTCGGCGATGATAGGAACAATAATCAGAGACCAGTATGGCATACCGGACGTGAGAGTGATGACCGGGAAGACCGTGTCGCGTATAATGAAAGAGAACAATTTTTATCCCAAGATGCCGGAGGACATGATGAACCTTTTGAGGAAAGCTGTCCTGCTTTATGAACATCTTAGCAGGAACAAGAAGGACAAGCACTCGCTGAGAAGCCTGAAGAACCTCGAGGCAAAGATAAGGAGGCTTGCAAAGTACTACAAGGGCAGGAAAGTCCTGCCCGCTGGCTGGACTTACAGGCCAGAGGAAGCGAAGCTGATAGTGCAGAGATGATGAAAAATGGCAGTTGTTAAAAAAGCTAAGAAAAAGGATTTCGTGAACATAGCCGTGCCGAGCTTTTTCAAGAAGGAGGAGGGCGTGGAAGTGGTCACTAGCAACATACAGAACATGGTGGGCAAGAGGTTCACTTTGAATCTCATAGAGGCG
>CAYJRO010000087.1:3345-4967 GCA_964372425.1 uncultured archaeon | reverse complement strand
GCTTAAAACCATGGAAACTATGAAAACCAACAGCATATCCAAGAAGCTCAAGATGGACTACAAGACAATAGAATACAACCTTAGGGTGCTGAAGAAGAACGGGATGGTTGTCGAATCCGGGGGCTATGATTCCAAGTTTTCCATGTCGCCGTTTTTCAAAAATTGGGAAAAGACTTATAAACTTCCCAAGGCTAATAAAAAGTGATTGAAATGGCAATTATGATGACAAGCACATTCGCATTCGAGATAGTAAACTCCGTCCTTTTGGTCGTGCTGATGTCGATTTATGCAAGAAGCCTGACTAAGATAAAGTCAAACTTCACTATAGGACTGATGATTTTCGCCGGCTTCCTGCTACTGCAGAACATCCTGGGAATATATTTGGGCCTGACCTCCATGGAACAGATGACCAGCCCATTCGAGAGGTACGCTTTTTTCATCAACATAACAGAAATGATCGCACTGCTGGCCCTTTTCTGGATAAGCTGGAAATGAGATTTGAGATTTGGGGAAATCTTTAAATACACCATTTTTATTATCGTGTATAATGCAAATTGGAAAGTTCCTATTGGTTCTGGCATTGGTTTCTGCCGTTTTAGTATCAGGTTGCACCTCTTCAAACACAGGGCAAAGCGGTGAAAAAACCTTGCCTGATGGTACTATTGTCAAATCCGACGGGACTATGGTTTACACCAATGGTACTATGGTAAAACCTGACAAGACTATTGTACAGCCAGACGGTACGATGATTAAACCGGATGGTACTATAGTGTATCCGAATGGCACTACTGGCCAAGCTTCTCCGGAGATAACCCAATCAAGTACAACCTACAGCGGGCAGATAATAGCTGGAAGCACAGCTCCACTGATAGATTTCAACAAAGCCGATTACGACACGATCGCAAATTCTGGTAAGATTATAGTGCTTTACTTTTATGCCAGTTGGTGTCCTATCTGCAAGGCAGAAGTGCCGCACCTATACTCAGCTTTTAACGAGCTTTCCACAGACAAAGTTGTAGGCTTCCGCGTGAACTTCAATGACGGCGATACTGACAACGATGAAAGAAGTTTGGCCAGCCAGTTCGGAATTGCCTATCAGCACACAAAGGTTTTTGTAAAAGACGGTGAGAGGATTTTAAAGTCAGCTGAGACTTGGGACAAGGCACGCTACCTGAGCGAAATTAACAAGGTTTTAGCTTGAAATAATTATTAGGTGATTGAAGTTGGATAGAAGGAGCATAATCTTCCTGAACTCTGTAGCGTTCGTGCTAGGCTTCACGCTTGTCTTTTCGCTGGTCGGTGTGGCTCTCCAGACCATATTGGACAGAGTTTCCTACACAGCCGTAAATATCCTAAGGATGGCGGGCGGCACCATAATCATATTGTTCGGAATTTTCATGATAGCTTCCCTGAAGTATGCCATACCGTTCCTTATGAGCGAGCATAGGATAAAAGTAAGGAGGTTCAGCAACAGCTACGCAACGTCTTTCGTATTCGGTCTGGCGTTTGCCGTGGGCTGGACGCCGTGCGTAGGAGCCATACTCGGTTCCGTTTACACCCTGGCAGCAACCTATCCAGGACTCGGCTTCATCCTGCTTTTAGCCTACTCGCTTGGCATAGGT
>CAYJRO010000087.1:0-3335 GCA_964372425.1 uncultured archaeon | reverse complement strand
ATACAAATGTTCCTAAAGTACTTCAACGTCATATCAGGCATTTTTCTCATAGCTCTGGGGCTGCTTGTGCTGTTCAATTATATTGGGATAATTTCCAGCTTCTTCGTGGGCACAGAAGGCGTATTCTCAGTGGCGGGGCAGATCAATTTCCTGATAGCTTTCGTGGCAGGCATAGTCACGTTTGTCTCCCCATGCATACTTCCTTTGCTGCCTGCCTACTTCTCATACATGGCCGGAACCGCGGCGACAGAAGCCAAGAAAAAGAGATGATTGTGTGAGGATAGAACTGGTTGTGTTTGGTGTCATAGCAGCATTCGTCATAATCATGTCCCTTGTGATAAAAGTCCCTGTCAGGGAAACCTTCTTTTCCAACCTCCCGAACTACGGCAAGGCGCCCGAGATAAGAGGGATAGATGCATGGATCAACTCCGAGCCGCTGAAGCTGGAGGAGCTGAAAGGGAATGTGGTGTTGGTCGACTTCTGGACCTACACCTGCATAAACTGCATACGCACCCTCCCTTATCTGAACATGTGGCATGAGAAGTATTCCGACAAAGGACTGGTCATCATAGGCGTCCACACTCCGGAGTTCGAGTTCGAGAAGGATTACAACAATGTTGTAAAAGCTGTGGAGAAATACGGCACAAAGTACGCTGTAGCAATGGACAATGACTATGAGACTTGGAACGCTTTCAACAACAAATACTGGCCCAGGAAATACCTGATAGACATCAACGGCAACATAAGGTACGACCACATAGGGGAAGGATCTTACGACGAGACTGAAAGGGTAATACAGGAACTTTTGAAGGAGATGACGGCTGTTTTTGACATGGAAAAAAACGTGTCCGAGGAGATAGCCAAGCCAGCGGAAGCGGAGGATGTGGATTTTTCCAAGATTAGAAGCCCCGAGACCTACTTCGGTGCTGCTAGGAACTCCAATCTTGCCAACGGCGATTCTTACAGTGCTGGTCTACAGACACTGACAGAGCCTGATACTGTTGAAAGAAACAGGTTGTATCTGGTAGGCGACTGGTATTTCTATTCCGAGTTCGCTGAAAACCAAGATAGCGGAGCTAAAATTATCTTCAAATACAATGCCAAGAGTGTCTTCATTGTTGCCAGTGCTGAGAAGAGTGTTATCGCATCTGTACTTCGTGACGGGAGTTTTTTAATCACCGAAGCCGGCGAAGATGTTGTTGTTAAAAATAGCTCTAGCACAGTAAACATAGGAGAGGAACGTCTGTACAGGCTGGTTGAAGATGACAGTTATGGCGAACATATTCTGGAGATAATTATTCAGGAGCCTGGTTTGAGTGTATTTGCCTTTACTTTCGGTTAATTTAGTAACTACTAGATAAAATAGCAAACACTCAAAGTATTTTTTAATCCACACAAACCATATTCTTCTTAGTGGATAGTATGGACATCATAGATACCAAAAACCTTACAAAAACATTCGGTAACCTGACAGCTGTCAATAAAATCAGCTTGTCTATCAAAAAAGGAGAGATATTCGGCTTGCTCGGTCCGAACGGTGCGGGCAAGACCACATTTTTGATGATGCTTGCTACCCTGTTAAAGCCCACATCAGGCTCAGCTAAAGTGAACGGTTTTGATGTCCTAGAGAAATCCGGCAAGGTGAGGGAATCCATAGGAATGGTCTTTCAGGATCCGAGCAGCGACGACATGCTTACGGGATATGAGAACCTCAAGCTCCATTCACTGTTATACAATGTCCCTCTCAGAGAGATAGACGAGAGGATACAGAAAGTATTGCGTCTGGTGGACCTTTGGGACAGGAAGAACGACAGGGTCAAGAAATACTCCGGTGGCATGAGAAGGAGGCTGGAGATAGCACGCGGTCTTATACACAATCCAGAAGTCCTGTTTCTGGACGAGCCGACACTGGGACTGGATCCCCAGACAAGGGAGTACATATGGCAGTACATAGAAAGTCTGGTAAAAGAGCTAAAGATGACCATAATCGTCACAACCCACTACATGGATGAGGCAGACCAGCTGTGCGACAGAGTAGCTATAATCGACCACGGAAAGATAGCAGTGCTGGATTCTCCCAAAAGCTTGAAAAACAGATTGGGCGGCGACGTGGTCAAGTTGAAAATAGACGACAGGCAGCTCGCGAGGCTGAAGAGGTTCAATTTTGTCAAAAAGGTGGAGAAGACAGACGGCTTAGTCAAACTTACTGTTAAGGATGCTAGGAAAAACATCCAGAAGATATTCAAATCTATAGGGAACGGCGAGCTAATTGAGATTCGTTCTCCCACATTGAACGACGTCTTCCTGCATTACACAGGCAAGGAGATAAGGCCGGAATCGGAAACGCCGGAAGGCGGCTGGATGGAGAAGAGCATGAAAGCGGGGTTGAAAAGATGAGCCTGCAAAGGACTGCCAAAGGGTTGTATGCCTTGTGGTACCGCGAGTTCAAGATATTCACAAGGGAATACAGCAGAGTCATCTCGTCCATAATCAACCCGCTGTTCTTCATGCTTATCTTCGGCGGGGGCCTGGGCTCTGTTGTAGACTTGCCCGGTATAGACTATCAGACGTTCATCTATCCCGGCTTCCTGGCGATGGCCATAATCTTCACTTCTATTTCCTTCGGAACATACATAGTCTGGGATAAGAAGATAGACTTCCTAAAGGAGGTGTTGATAGCCCCCATATCCAGGACTACGATATTCGTGGGAAAGGTGCTGGGCGGCACGACAGACGCCATGATACAGATTTTCATCCTTTTTCTGATAGGATTCTTAATCGGCATACCCTTCACGGCTGCCAGCCTGCTGCTGTCTTTTGCCATACTATTGGTCCTTTCAATAGGCTTGATAAGCATGGGCCTCATAATCGGTTCTTTCATGGAGAGCCCAGAAGGCTTTGGCCTGGTGATAAGCTTCATCGCTTTCCCTATGTTCCTTTTATCGGGCGCTTTCTATCCGCTGGACAGTCTTCCGGCGTGGATGGCCGTGTTGACAAAAATAAATCCAGTCAGTTACGCCGTGGACGGTTTGAGGAATGTCATACTCGGCCAGTCTTCCATGCCTCTGGCTTTGAGCATGCCGATTATGATTTCTTTTGTGGTAGTCATGATAATTGCGGGCACATGGGCTTTCAAGAGGATGAGGCTGTGATTTAATGGAAAAGACTATAGACGAGCACGTGGAAGCCGCCCTGGAACTTATGAAGAAGTCCGGCTTTGAGATAAAAAATGTCGTGGAGTTCACAGTGGACAGGAACCTGCCTATAATGGGCTACACTTTCGACAAGGACTACAGCCACATGATTGTTGTGTCTGAGAGAGCCTTAAAATCGGG
>CAYJRO010000086.1:0-4987 GCA_964372425.1 uncultured archaeon | reverse complement strand
AAGACAAGCTGAGTGCATTCGCTAAATCATTGGGCAAGGCTGCATGAACTGATAAATATTTGTCTAAGGCAGATTGAAGTTATCATGATTTTCATGTCCAGATTTTTAACTCAAATTAAGTTTGAGGGCTTTTTGATGTCTTTATGCGTTAAGCGTAATCGCACAGGATTGCAAGATTTATAACTCTTGACTTGTTATTTTACTATATGTCAAAAACAAAAAGGTACTCTCTTTGGTTAATGCCTAGCGGAGAAGTTTACGATAGATTAAAGCATTTGACTTCTAGGTTGAGTAGTCAATACTCTGCACCTGATTTCGAGCCCCATGTCACACTCATTGGCAAAGTTTTGGGTTCAGAAGAGGAAATTATTTCAAAAACGGCCCTCCTTGCTTCTGCTGTTCAACCGTATAGAATTGAACTTGGCAGAGTAGAATACCTTGATGAATATTTCAGATGTTTATTTATTAGAGTGAGAGATACCGATGAGGTTATGAAAGCGGATCTTGAGGCAAGAAAAATATTTGGTAGACAAAATGATCCGAAATATATGCCCCACCTTAGTTTAATGTATGGAAATTGTCCTCCCGAAACTAAAAAACAAATAATTGTAGAAATTGGTGAAGAATTCAAACTTGGTTTTGATGCAAAAAGTATTCACCTATTCTCAACTAATGTAGAACCGAAAGATTGGTATCGTGTAAGAGAATTTTCTTTAAAATGATCTACCCGACCCCCCCGCGCCTCCATTCGCTTCGTTCACTTCGGGCTTGCTTACCAGCCACGCTTAACAGCGATTATTCTAGAAATATAATGAAATTTATCTTTGGGATTGATTTAGGAAAAGGGGTAACAGTTGTCTAAGCTAGTCAGCTAAACCGATTCTATCTTCCGAATACAGCTTGTACACGTAGGACAAAGATTCCAACTTTTCTATTTCAGCTGTTTTCACGTGCCCCCTTATCATATAAAAATCCCCTCTAGGGTCGTTCCTGGTCGTCTTCATAGGCTTGTAACTTTTATCGCGCATGAAAATATCCTGCGAGCTTATATCTATGAGTGAAACTATGTCGTCAACGTTTTCATTTGCACCTAGAAGCAGCTGCACCATAATCCTTGTGTAACCCGGCAGGTCATCGTAGTATGAATGTGTGGGCATAAAAAGCATTGGTTGTCTGATGTAATAAAGGTTTGTTTCCTTCTTATAGCCGACCTTCCATAAGGTTTAAAAGGATTAGTTTTGATAGAAGATTTATGGTAGACCTGAGACCTTACAGAAAAGCGGCGGGGGCACTCGATTCTGCATACCGAGCGCATTTCGGGGGGTTAGGAGGATACCATTCTGAGATTTTGCCAGAACGGCCGTACGAAGTGTTCAAAATAGACAGGGGGCAGCTGGAAAAACTGCACCAGTTCATGGAAAGCAATCCTTTTATAAAGAGGGTTGGTAGATTTGGTCATCGTAATCGCAATTTTATAGGATACGAATATAGCGGAGAACATTACTATTACAGAGCAAGTAACGATTCTGTGTTAGAGGACGGAGAAATTTTTGTACCCAGTTGGTTAATGTCCAGCTGGCTGTTAGCTAACCTGGCTAAAGACCTAGGCTACAAGGAATTTGTGGACATAGGCTCAGGCTACGGCAATGTTCCTTATTGCGCGAAATTGGCAGGGCTTAGGGGTGTGGGTATAGAAATCCAGCCTCATTTAATTGAAACACAAAACATTATCAGAAACAAGACAGGCGTAGACTTCAAAATACATCAGGCGGATGCAATTTCATTTGACTTCGGCGAATTGGATTTACAAAAACCCCTTTTCACCCACTACGCGTATGTCGAGCCAGAGAAGTTGGAAAAGGAGACAGGCCGTAGGATTTCATTCTGTCTTTGGAATCTTGATTTGTTAGATGATGAGTTAGACGAAGGATATAAAGTATTAGCAAAAATAAGACTTCCGACACACTGGGGCAGAGATATAAATTTTATAATTTATAGGCAAAATAAAACATAGAACAGCTTTACACCGATTTGACTAGTCGTCCTTCTTCTCTTTCTTCGCCTTTTCCTTTCTTCTAGCAAGAAGCTCGAACATGCCTGTGCCTGCAGGTATCACTTGCCCTATCATCACGTTCTCGAATATCCCCCTGAACTCGTCTCTCTCATTCCTAACGCTCGCCCTAACAAGATGCTTTATGGTCTCCTCGAAAGCTGCCCTGGCCAGTATGGAGCTCTTTCCTCCTGCAACACCGTACCTTCCCACAGACTCGATGGTGCCGTTGAATGTCATGATGTCGCCGATGATGTTCACGTGCCTCATGTCCACGTCCAGGCCCTGCTCGTTCAATGTGGTGGTGGCCTCGTTCATCACCGCGTTCCTGGCCGCCTCTATCCCAAGGATGTTCTCCACCTCAAAAATGTTGTTGGTAGTCGTCCTCGTCGAATCGACCTCCTGCATCTTCAGCACCTCCTCGAAGTTCGAGCCAACAGTGCTGACTATCCACTCCTCGCCATCCCTCCTCACTATCGCGCTGCTCACGTTCTTCACGCCCTCCACGTCGACCGAAAGCACCTTCTCCCTTATCTTTTTGATATCCACCTGCTCCTTTGCTTTGGGATTGCTTTTTATTATAACAATTCCCGACTTTTCCTTGACTTCCACGTTTTTCAGGCTCTCCTTCAGCCTGACCGCCACCTTATCTACCTTCCTCTTGTCAGTGAGCTCGAGCTCCAGCTGGTTCTCGCCCAAGTTTATGGATATGTTGTCTATAAGGTCCCTTACCTTCTTCTCTACTATCTTCTCTGCGAACTTTGTAGCATCGTCCTTGTTGTTGTACTCATTTTCCAGGTAGATAGACATGAAAGGCGTCTCCGGCGACCTCTTGGCGTCGAAAATCTCTATGAGTCTTGGAAGGCCCTGCGTCACCTTCACTCCGGCTGATCCTGCAAAATGATATGCTCTCATGGTCATCTGCGTGCTTGGCTCGGATATACTCTGGGCTGCGATTATGCCTATCGCTTCACCAGGTTCGTACCTGCTGATGAGATACTGTATCTTGACCTCTACCAGAAGCCTGCTCCTCTGCTCTGCATCGAGCTTCATCTTCCCAGCCACCCTCTCGAAATCCTCTATTATCCTGAGCGGCAGATCCACATTAACCAAAGAGCTTTCTTGCGATTCTTTCGACATCTAACCCTCCCCTTTCTACTTTCGACGGATCCAGTCCGTCCCCCCTGGGAAAAATTGGATTATCTTGTTGCCGCTGTCCCTTACGGTGCCATCATACTCCACCTTCAGGTCCTGCAATGCCCCAACAAGCCTCCTCTCCATGTAGCCCGAATGCCTCGTCTTCAGCGACTTGTCCATCAGCGATTCCCTCGAGTTTATAGCATCAAAAAAGAACTCGAAAGGCATCAGGCCATTGACAAAGCCTCTGCTCACAAAGCCCCCTGTCTCGAGGCCAATGTCGCCCCTTTTGAAGTGCGGGAAGACCCTCTGATGATAGCCTCTTTCTATCCTTTCGCCCATTATCATCTCCTGTCCCACCATCGCCGCTGTCTGGACTATGTTCACTACATCGCCCCTTGCTCCGCTGACTGCCATCTGAAGTGTGGCATTGTCCTTCATGTGCTTTACCAGCACCTCTCCCACTTCGTTCAGGGCCTTGTTAGCCCTTCTTTTGATAAGGGTCTCGACGCTCTCCTTGGGCGTCCTTCCTACAAGAGTCTTCAACTCCCCCGACTTGTATTCCTTCAAAAGAACATCCGTCTCCTGCTTGACGCTCTGCAATATATCCCTGACCTTGCCCTGTCCGGCCTCGTCCAGAATCTGGTCAGAAATGCTGATGGAAAACCCGTGCTTCATAAGGAATCCCAGAGAAAGCCTGGACGTCCTGTTGAGGAAATCCTTCACGGCCCTGCTTCCATACTGTTCCTGCATCTTGCTCAGTATCTTGCCGGTCTCAGCGCCCACGCCGGTCTTGTCTATGTATCCCTCCTTCAGCCTGCCGTTCTCTATAATAACCTTCTCGCCGGCCTTGTTCTTGTATTCCACCGAGAATTCCTTGGGCAGGAAAAGGCTGAATATGTCCTTTCCGCTCATCTTGTCCGCGTCCGGTATGTCTGTGTTCGGATCGGCCGACCTTATTAGCTGCACGAAATCCTTCCTCTCGATCTTCACGTCGTTCTTTGTAAGAAGGAAAAGCCCTGTTATGTAGTCCTGCCTCAATCCTATTATGGGGCCGGAGAACCTCGGGCTTCTTATGTTCTTCTCCACCGCCATGAGCTTTTCTGATTCCACCATCGCTTCTTCCAGCTGCGGCACATGGAGGTTCATCTCGTCGCCGTCAAAGTCCGCATTGTAAGGGACAGTCACAATCGGGTTGAGCCTCAGCGTCCTGTGGTCAAGCACCTTCACCTTGTGGGCCATGATGCTCATCCTGTGCAGGGAAGGCTGCCTGTTGAAAAGTACAATGTCGCCGTTAAGCAGATGCCTTTCCACGACATAGCCTGCCGTGACCTCCTTGGCAAGGTCCTCCCTGTTCTCGTCTGCTACCTTCTTCTTCCTGCCGTCGGGTCTTATTATGTAGTTGGCTCCGGGCCAGTTCAGCTGTCCGTTACTCACGAACTTCCTGACTTTCTCGAGGTTGGCATCGTTAACCCTTATCGGTACTGTCAGCTCCTTGGCTATGGCAAGCGGCACGCCGACCTCGTCTATGTCTATGAAAGGATCAGGGCTTATCACGCTTCTTGCGCAAAAGTTGACACGCTTGCCCGCAAGGTTTCCCCTGAACCTCCCCTCCTTGGTCTTCAGCCTCTGGGAAAGCGTCTTCAGCACTCTCCTGGACCTGTGCCTGGCAGGAGGGACTCCTGTAAGCTCGTTGTCAAAATAAGTTGACACATGATACTGCAGCAGCTCCCAGAGGTCTGCTAGTATGAAATCCGGCGCACCGAGCTCCATGTTTTCCCTCAGCCTCTCGTTTCTCCT
>CAYJRO010000085.1:0-5046 GCA_964372425.1 uncultured archaeon | reverse complement strand
AACCTGTTTTTTACCCGACCAATCAGAGAATAAGCCTAGGAACTCGTTGTTCACCAAATCGGCGTATATCTTTCTGTCGCCAAGCATTCTATAAATGTCGGGGATATATTTAAATGAAGCTATACCCACCGGAATGCCAAACGTCGTAGCAGCGAATTTTTTGTCCGAATAAAAAATATTGTTGTCCGTCCAATCAATATTCTCCCCAATAATCCTTACTCTATCTTTCTCCTCCTCCAGATTGTCTTTGAACAGCTCTCCAAGCAGCTTGTCCGTACCACCCTTCGACTCTGCCATAGTTCTACACTAAAACAATACAATGAAAAACTTTATAAAGTCAACGAACAGCAGGCCAGATTGTTCATTTGGCAAAGATTATCTTTATCACATCATTGTTCTTTAGCCTATAGTCCTTTCCTATCCTCTTCTTGGTCCTGGCGTCTATGGCGGATATGAACTTCTCCCCGATTGTAGTGTGAATCCTGTAGGCCATTTCTAGGGCAGTGGAGCCGTTGGGTATGAGCATGGCGTCCGGCAAGATGTTCTTGTTCTTGTCGCACAGCTTGCTCTCATCCTCCACAGGATAGACGACTATGTGATTCAATAGCTCAAAGACAGCCTTGTTAAGGCATTCCTGCACGCCAGTCGAACCGAACTTTTCTATCACATTAGCCTTTATGAACTCCAGTGCGGCTTTCTGCCTGTCGTCCAAGCCGTCTTTCAATTCAAACTCCCTTCCGTCATAATCAACAAGCCTTCTTTCGGCGGCCTTTTTCAGAGCAATCTCGGACTCGGCGCTTGTAGACACTATGATTAAATCCTTGAACCTTTCCCTCAGCTTCTCCAGATTATCCTGCGAAGACTTCATGTCTATCTTGTTTGCCGCAACCAGCCTAGGCTTGGACAGTTTCCTGATTATAGTAGCGAATTTTCTTGCATCTGAAAGACCTGCTTGAGCCAACGCTTGCCCGATATGAGCTCGTGTCACACTCAGGCCGCTCAGCTGCTCCAACAGCATCTTTATCAGCCCGTCTCTGCCCTCCATCTTCGCCTTAACGCCCAGCTTGGCTATAGCCTTCTCGACTATCCCGGAAAACCACAAATCTACCTCCTCTTCCAAGAACTCTATCTCGGTAGCCGGGTCGTAGCCCGAGGTAGGCTTCCCTTCGCTGTCCGTAGTCCCGGAGGCGTCCACCACCTGTATCAAAGCAGAAGCCTGCCTCAAGTCATCCATGAACTTGTTGCCCAAACCTTTGCCGATATGAGATCCTGGTATTAGTCCTCCTACGTCTATCAGCTTGACTGGTATGTATCTCCTTCCATCCTTGCAATGGCCTGTCTTAGGATTACACTCGACATTAAACTCTTTTTCAACGCAACTAACAGCAAGGTAGCCTATTCCGGCATTGGGCTCTATGGTGGTGAACGGGACTGGGCTTATCTTGACGTCTGCCATGGTTGCTGCCTTGAAGAAACTCGACTTTCCAGAGGACGGCTTTCCAACAAGGCCTATGTCTATCATTCAGTGCACTAAATTAAAAATATCCATAGTCTGATTTAAAGCAAATTTAGTGTGTTGCATAAACCTTAATCCATCTTCATCCACCATCACCTTGCTACAACCCGACAAACATGTTGTACAGCATGACCTTTATCTTGAGCTCGTTGGCCACGTTGCCAAACCTCCTTGCTCTAACATGCTCACCAAATATCCTTTTGAAGCTCGAGTAAAAGCATTCCACCAGCCACCTCTGGCCGTACTGCTTCCTTTTCTTCCACTCGTCAGCGTCCTTCATATAGTCGATGACTTCCCTTTTCCTGGCAAGCGATCCGTTGGCATTGGCAATCTTATAAACCCTTGATTTCAGCCTCAGGTCCTTCCAGCCGTCCGGCGCCAGCCTGACTTTTCTAGGCCTGATCGCCGGCTCTATGCCGAGCCTGGCAAGCAGGTTGAAGTTGTCCCTGCTGTCGTAAGCGGCATCGGCCAGCAGCTTAGTGACACTGCCGATATCCAAGGCATCGCCCAACAATCTATTGAACTGGGTGTTGTCATGCTTCCGTTCGCTCGTGACCCTCATGCTCACTACCTTCTTTCCCTTTGTATCGATGGCCACATGCAGCTTTATCCATCCTTTCCTCTCCTTGCCGTGCTTCTTCCTCAGCCAGTCGCCGCGGTTGCTTACCTTTATTCCCGAGGAATCGATTGCTATCACAAAGCCGTCCTTCAGCCTGCCTATGGATTCCTCGACCTTTGGCTTTAGCCTGTTCACTCTCCTGGCCAGCGTCGTGTGGTCCGGCACCTCGAACGGCTGCATCATTGTCAGCGCCCTGAGCATGCCTTCTGTCTGGCGGAAGGCGAAGAACGCATGCAGGAACGCGGAAAAGTAGAACAGGCTGTCGGGATAGCGGAACGGCTTGCCCCACTTCCGCCTGTTGGCTGCAGTCACTTCGTCGCTCCATGACTCTAGGAAATAAGGATCGAACAGTATGTAGCCTCTCTTGACAAGATTGCCGTCTATAGCATTCCAATCCCTAGCCATGACTATCATTTGGTTTTGCTAGTATTTATTTAATGCAACACACTAAACCTGTTTTAAAATTTTAAATACTTTTATACCCATTTTAAAGTCATGACCAATAGCAAATCTGATTATAGTGATTTGTTGGAATTGTCAATATACAGTGGTGGCAGTGGCGGGGCACTATATTCCCTTCCATTATTTTTATATGCAGCAGGTCTAGAACAGGATGCTCTAAATACTTTGGGGTGGATAAGCGCAATAGCAGTCCCAATGATTCTAGTTGGTCCCGCAATCGCACTTTATAGAAAACTTAAAACAACACAGCAAGCTTAAATACTTTTTGTTTAAAAATAATTCATATGCTATCTGGATATTATGATGGTAAACTAAAAATTGAATACAGACCAGAAAGAGGTTTTGCTTTAATAAATCATGTAAACGAATTAAACCTACCGGTATACACACCTTTCGGCGAAACTTCTTTGCAAGAAATATTGAAAAAAATTACTCCTAAAGACCACGAAGCAAAAATTTATCATATAGAAGATGAGAGAAACGAAAATGGTCTTCTAACAAACAGGACTCATTATGTATACTTGATGGCAGCAGAAGATTATTGGAAAATTAGATAAAATTTATCCTTTCCTTCCCTGCGACACGTAAAGCTTTCTCATCCCTTCTATGTCATCAAATTAATTATTATCGGATTTCATGTGAATAAAAGGATGGCTTGATAATTTTAATTTTATAAAACCGCATTTTTACTCCGTTGTTATGTGCAAACTCACCGGCATTGAAAACACCGAGTTAAAAACTTCAACTCTTGGCCATCGCGTACAGCTCCTTTACCATCCTCTCTATGTTCACTATCTTCTGGTTAAGGACTTCCTGCTCTGTCATAAGGCTCTCCATCCTGCTGAGGACGAGGTCCATCTTGGCTTTCACGTTCTCTATAGTAGTAGTCTCCGATGTGACGCTTCTGGGTATCTCTGGCAGCGGAGGCAGAGGCGACAGCTTGTCCTTTCTTCTGAGCAATCCCATGTCATCACGCTATAAATAAAGATATGGTAGGCTTAAGTTAAAAATTTAAATATCTTTCTGTTGGATTAGATAACTTCCCCTTTAATCTTTAATATATGTCTCGATTTTCTTCGTAAGATTGGCGAAAGAGGCGATTTTTATCACAGGTTATGATATGCTAAACAACGGGGACAAGAAGAACAAGGTATCATCAGAGTCAGATATCACGGCGTTCATGGTTAGCTACCTACCTGATTAAAGATTAATTGTATAGCTGACTTTTGGTTCAAAATTTTCATATTCTTCAGAAAAAATATCTATACCTAAAATGAAAGCAACACCTGCTTTCGTATAGGCTCCAGCTGGCATTTCTCCCCCTCTACCATAAGTTCTTAAGCTATATTCAAAATCATCCAGAAAACACCATTCTAAAAATTCAGAAAGGTCATTCTTTTTAATGTAACCATCTTTGCCATCATTATAAACAACTTTTATCCAGTCGGACTCTACTCCTGTTTTCTCATACTTTATGCCGTATTTTAGCCTATAACCTTGTAAACGTTTGTCAAAAGTTATGTGTTTGTTTTTTGTCATGACCTATCACTCCTCATTCTGTAGCCCAACTCAACATACATAATTACTAATTGTATTTATTTAAATAGACTATTATACCAAATGTTTAGTTAACCGGGTTGGTTTCCTTGGATATAAAAGTTTTGAGCAGGTCTGACACTGAACTGAGCTTCCTAGTAGAAGGCATACCAGTCTCCGTAGCATCATCCATAAAGAGAAGCATGATGTCCGAGGTGCCTACCATGGCCATAGCTACTGTGGATTTTGTCAAGAACGACTCTGCGATGGCTGACGAGGTGATGGCCAACAGGCTGGGACAGATGCCTTTGACTTTCAAGCCCAAATCATACAATATTACGGAAGACTGCGGCTGCAAGGGAAAGGGCTGCAGCAACTGCCAGGTAGAGCTTGTGCTGAAAAAGAAGGGTCCGGGTCTTGTCTGTTCAGGCGACATCAAATCATCTGACAAGGACGTCCAGCCCGTGTTTGACAAGATACCCATAACCGAGCTTTTCAACGCGGGCGACGAGGTGGAGTTCACTGCTGTGGCAAGGCTCGGTATAGGAAGGAAGCATGCCAAGTGGCAGGGAGCTGTAGTAGGCTACAGGAACCTGGCCAACATAAGCATCAGCAGGGACCTGAAGGCGAGCGGCAAGTCCGTGGTGGACAGCTGTCCTGTCAATGTTTTTGACTCGAAGGGAGAAAATGTGACCGCCGCCAGGCCCCTCAACTGCATACTCTGCATGAACTGCGTGGATGTTAGCGACGGGCAGGTTAGTGTGACTCCTGTGGAGGAAAGCTTCATCTTCAATGTCGAGAGTGTGTCTGGGCTGAGTTCCGAGGACATTGCAACCACTTCGCTTGATGTGCTGGAAGACAAGCTGAGCTCGTTTGCAAAATCTTTGGGCAAATCCGGGTAAATCAAAGAACA
>CAYJRO010000084.1:0-5079 GCA_964372425.1 uncultured archaeon | reverse complement strand
ATTCTAATCCTAATCCTTCTCCATCTCTTGATGTTTCCTACTTCCACCCGTCTGGTCTTGGCCCGCTTCATGCCATACTTCCTTATGTCTGCCCATCTGGGAGCCATCCTGACCTTATGTATCTTGGCCAGCTTGATCTTCTTGCTGAGGGTCCTTATCGACATTCTAGCTCACCTGAATAAGCTTCCTCAGCTCCTTGCTCTTCTCTATGGCTATGTCGAACATTCTGTCTATCTCGTCCAGTTTTAGAGTGCCTTGGCCTTTCTTTTGGAGAGAGCATATCTTGTCGTCGTCCCTGACACCTATGCTCAAGCCGGCCTCGATTATGTTCTCCTCATCCAGAGCCGGATCCAGCAGTAACTTGTCCCCGACCTTGAAAACAGATATGTTTATTGGCTTGCATACTACCGGCAGCTTTCCAGAATAGTCCCCGGCTACAAGCTTGTCATCCACAATCTTGGGAATTCTTGCGTTCCAGATGGCATTGACTGCGCCCAAAGCGCACGCATCAAGCAGATTCCCCCTGTGGTTCACTATTTCCAAATCAATAAATACCGACATCACCTTCTCCCTAGGGGTTATGCAGAGCTTGTCCAGTTCTATGCAGTGGGATTCCCTTATGCCCCTGTCCACAACACGCGCCACTTCTATAGCATCCTCGCCGGGAGGCCCCGATTCAAAGTCAGGTGAAGACATGGGCGAAAATTCAGCATTTACACTTAATGTTCCTTCGTCAGGCGTGTCCGGAAACGGCGTACCCAGTCCTATCTTAACGCCCGCTATTATCTCTGTGCCTCCCATCCTGACCCTGCTTGACCCCTCGGCCTTCTGGATAGGGTTGGTTTTTATCTCTATCTTTCTGTATTCGTCAAACTTCCTGCCGTCTACCCTCTTCCCTATTTTAATCAATTCCAACGCATAATCTTCCATATCAAGAATCGCCTCTAGACTTGTATTTCTCCTGCAGCGTCTTCTTCTGCACCTCGTGTATCTTCAAGCAAGCATCTTTCGCCATGTCCAAAAGCTTCATGAGCTCCTCCTTTGTAAGCTGTCCGTCCATCTGCAGAAGCGAAACCTCTCCCTTTGTTGGAAGCATTGCCACGGCCACATCCGCCTCTCCGAAGTTGTCCTCCTTGCCTGCCAGGTCCACGACCAGTGTGCCGTCGATTTTCCCGACAGAACACGCGACTACCAGGTCCCTCATGGGAACTCCAGCACACGCCAAAGCCAGGCTGGCAGCATTCAATCCAGTAACCCTGGTGCTGCCGTCCGCTTGGATAACGTCTATAAAAATATCCACCACTGACTTGGGAAAATCCTCCAGCATCATGCTCGCGCCCAGAGCCAGCCTCATGACCTTTGAGAGCTCGGTGCTCCTCCTATCGCGGCCCGGCGATTTTCTGTCATCTACGCTGAAAGGCAGCATTGTATATTTCACCCTGGCTATTCCTGTACCGGACTCCTGCAGGAATTTGGGATAAAGGTCTCGCGGCCCGTGAACAGCAGCTATTGCAGCCGTGTTTCCGAAGCTGACCTCGGCGGAACCATTGGACCTGTCAACGGCATCTATCCTCATGTCCATTTTCCTTAGCTCGGCTGGCAGCCTACCGTCTACCCTCTTCCCGTCGACTATCAGTTTCACATCGGATTTCTTTCCCATTTTCTATCCACCAAGCAGTTTTTCTATCCTCTCTGTCAGCCCCTCAATGTGGGACTCCTTTTCTATAATCAAAATCGCCTCTATGGCTTTGGCCTTGTCCTTGCCGTCTATCCAGATCCTGCCGTTCTGCCCGACAAGTATGTTGCATCCCGTATTGGTCTTTATGAGTTTAAGCATGCTGGCCTCCTTTCCTATTATCCTCGGCACCTTCGTCGGAACTACGTTGATTATCACGCCTGTCTCCAGCTTCCTTGCCATCCTGTCTATCATGGAAACCCTCACGTTCTTCTCCATAGTCACCTTGGATATCTTGCAATAGATAAGGTCGTTCACAGAGAACACGTTGCTCATGTCCACCCGCGTCGTGTCGAGGAACTCTTCCGTGGCGTCTGACAGCGGCATGAAAGCAAGATACGGCGAGTTCACGTCTATGAACCATCCAGACACTTCAACGCTCTTTACCCTGCCTATGATCATGTCCCCTCCCCTCGGCATGTAGACGCCGGAAGAGGGTATTACAAAGGCCTCGTTTTCCGTCACCTTTGCCACCCCAAGAACGCTGGAAAATAGCTGCTCGCCCTCTATATACACGCCTGAGCCCAGCTTCCTCCCGTTTCTCTCGCCCAAGCTATCGCCCGGCACCACAACACTGTAATTGACTGCCATACCTACTCCTATTATTTTGGGTTTAAAGCCATTTATTAATTTAACGTTCTACAATTATTTAATCATATGGCATGCAAAGACTGCGGCTGCGAGTCGTGCGACAACTGCTCCTGCGAGGAGGAAGAGGAGCGCACGATAAGAGTGAAATCTTCCAAGTCAAAAAAGTAGGCTCACACCGCCATCTCTTCCAGAATCTTGGAGACGTCCACCTTAGATTTGCCTGTGGGCTTGTCGTAAATATCAGCTTTTGCCGGATTTATGTTTCTGATGGACTGCTCGACCATCTCGGCCAGCCTTTCCTCGTATGTTGAAACGAGTTCTGTCTGGTACAATATGCCAAGCGGCACCTTTTCCTCCTGCGACCTTTCCGACAATCTAAATGCCATCTCCCTTTTCCTGGAATATTCGCTCCAGTCGCTAACACGGGGACTGAACTGCTCCGCCAGGCTCCTTTCTATCAGATAGCTTCTTATCTGTTGCGGCACGACAACAATCTCGTCTGCCCTGTATGGCCCATAGTCCTGCGAGTTTTCACTGAACTGTTCCACATCCTTCTTTATAACCACTGTGTCCTCCAGATTGAAGGTGTTCTGCTTCGCCCACGTCAAAGTGTACAGGGAAGGCATGTAAGTTGGGCAGCATTGAAGTATGTCTACTAGCGCAAGCCCCTTGTGCTGTATGGCTTTCACTATCGTATCTGTCGTGTTTTTCACATCGTAGGACAAAGCCCTAGCAATAAAAGTGTATCCAGAACTTAATGCTAGCCCAAGGGGGTTTATAGCATCGTTGATGTTCGGCGGCGAAGTCTTTGTTTTCACACCCCTTTTCAAAGCGGGCGATGCCTGTCCTTTAGTAAGACCAAAGACGCCATTGTTGTCTATTATGTAAGTTATGTCGGGGTTCCTTCTCCCAGTATTCACAAAGTGGGCTGAACCTATGCCGTATGCACCGCCGTCGCCCGCAACAACAATTACTTCCAAGTCTGGATTGGCTTCCTTCACGCCTAAAGCTGTGACCAAAGCCCTGCCATGAAGCACATGGAACCCGTAAGCATTGATATATTGAGGCGCATTGCCGAAACAGCCTATGTCAGAAACTATCACTGCCCGCTCCGGGGGTATCTGCAACGCAGTCAGCGCGTTTTTCAGTGAAATAAGCGAAGCGAAGTCGCCACACTGAGCACACCAGTCATTGTGCACGTCTTTGCTGTAATCCTTTGGTTTAAACGCCATAGTTCAATTCCACCCTCTTCTCACCGCTTTCTATAACTTTCTTTATAGCCTCATATATTTCTGGCGAGTACATCCTTCTTCCGTTGAACTTCACTATCTTGTGCGGTATGTCGAACGGTGCAAACTGCTCCACCAGGCCGGAGAGCTGCGCAGAATAGTTCTCCTCTATCCCTATCCTCTTCTTGTTTAGGAAATCTATATAACTGTCCAGGTTTCCTTTAGAACTCTTCAATTCTTTCAGATGGTTCATGATCTGCTCCCTTTCGGGTATGCCCAAATATTTACAGAGCTCTTTGATCGGCAGAGGCCAGAGAAGCTTGAACTGTATGATGCTTGCAGAATAGCCGTCCTTCTCCAGCGTTTCGACAGCATCCAAAACGACATCAGTAGGCGAACCCCACGTGAACAAGACTATGTCCGAGTCTTTTTTGCCGTAGAACCTCAGCTTGTCCTCCAAAGGTATGCTGTCGCTTATGGCAGCCATTTTTTTCATCCTCTTGTGCATCATCTGCACCCTGAGATCTGGATTCTCGGAGCCGTGGCCGGCAGTTGTGTGCTCGTCCCCCTGGCTGAGATAGATTCCTCCCTTCTGCCCTGGCACGGACCTTGGCGATATTCCTGTCTCAGTCAATTTGTATCTTTCGAACTTGCCGCTATTATTATGAATTCTTTCCAAATCCTCTTCAGACAAAAGTTCTCCCCTGTCTATCTTGATATCATTCAACTGACTTTCGTTCAAATCAAGCGTCTGTGTGGTGTGGGCTATAGAAGCGTCTGACAGCAAAAAAACCGGAACCTGGAACTTCTCAGCATAGTTGAAACATTTCGGGAAGTCGTATATAGTCTCCTCGATGTTTCTTGGCGCCAAAATTATTCTAGGATATTCCCCGTGTCCCAGATGAATCAAAAATCTCAAGTCCCCCTGCTCCTGCCTTGTTGGCAATCCTGTGGCAGGACCGCCGCGCTGATAATGTGCTATCACTATCGGCAGTTCTTCCTTGCCTGCCAGCCCGATGCCTTCCACCATGAGTGAAAGCCCGGGGCCTGATGTCGTTGTGGCTGCCCTAGTTCCGGCATAGGCCGCTCCTATCACGAAATTTATGGCAGCAATTTCATCCTCTGCCTGGAAAACCCTCAGGCCGTGGTTCTTGGCTTGGAACTCCAGAGAGTTAGCGAAATCAGAAGACGGCGATATCGGATACCACGCTAATACCTTTGCGCCGCTTTTCAGGAATCCCATCACAGAAGCGTCTGCGCCAGATATCAAAAACCTCTTGTTACCTCTCTCAACTTTATCCACCCTGTAATCCAAACTGTCGCTGTAGAGCCTTTTCGCATAGTCATAGCCTTTTTCCGCTACTTTTATGTTCAGGGATATTATGTGCTCCGGCTTGCCTTTGAATATCTCCCTTATCTCGTTCAGAAGTATGCTATGGTAGAATCCGGTTGAATCTATAAGGCCTAACGAAGCAGCCACCTCTGCCATGTTCTTGATCTTGGACCTTATTTTAGCATAGTCGG
>CAYJRO010000083.1:0-5125 GCA_964372425.1 uncultured archaeon | reverse complement strand
GCCTTTTATGCCGCTTTTTATCGTGTCTGTCATGTAAACGCCTACATTTATTTGTGTTTACTAATACCTTGAACACTTCTCTTCTACCATACTTCTTACACGTGTTATTGCCTTCGGCGTTTTCATCATTTTTCACATTCTCCACCTTTTTGCCACCGCTTTTCGAATCCTTGGCCTTGCCGAAGATGCGTTTCCCGATGGAGCTTGTCCACACCAAGAACTCGAAAGGATGCAGCTTCTTCTTTATCATATCCGACAGATCGTCATTCTTGTTCTTTATCTCGCCCCTCAGTTTCAGAATCTCCCCCTGCTTCTGCGCCATTATCTTGAAGAATGTCTGCTCGTCTATCTTCCTTAGGAAATACTGCTTTTCAGCCTCCACTCTGGAGGCGACAAAGTTCTTCTCCTCTTCGAACAGCCCGTACAGGCTGATGCTTAGTTTGTGGTATGGCAGCCATATTTCTATGAATATGTACATAGAGAACATGACGGATACCACGACTCCGAGGACGTTCCACTTGTTCACCAGCAGGTACTTCAAAATCTGCAGGCCCAATATGTCATTGTAAAGCTGCGTATATTCCCTCTTGGCTGCAATGACGGACGACGACAATGATTCCAGATCGTCCATGGTCACTGCTTTGTATGCCAGGTTCATGTGGCCTATTAGGCTGTCTCTCAGGCTTTCTATCCTGGCCGTATCTATGCCTGCCTGCCTCAGCTCCGATATCTGGTTGTTCATGTCAGTCAAATTGATTCTTATTCTTCCCAGATCTTCTATGAGAGGGTTCTTTTCCACCGTTATCTTGAACGATGCCTCTTTTACTATGTCCAACGAATTCATGGTGATTTTGGTCAGATACTCTCCGATGCTCGTGTTAAGCGGCACGTGTATCCTTATGTTCACAGACCTGCTTTCACCTACGGCCAGCGAAAACGCTTTCTGAAGTTCCATGTCGCAGCATTCCTTTGTCATGGAAGATGTCACATCCATCCTTGCGTTTCCCCTGTTGTATAGCGTGCCCAAAAGCGTCCTGTTGTCGCCGCCCACTATTTCTATAGCAGTCTGACTGAGAGAAAATTCGAAATCCCTTTCAATCCTAGTTGCATTTGCAGTTGCATTGGTGCCTGTTGCTGGACCTGCCACAGCTCCTCCCCCGCCACCTCCGCCGCCTGGCGAGCCAGGTGTTCCTCCAGTCTGCTGTTGTGTCGTCAACAAGACACCGGGCGGAGTCGATCCCTGGTCGTTTTTAGAAGCATCTACGAAATATACGAAAACTGAGAACTTGTTGTTGGAAGTGGAAGGCGCAGTGAAAGCATTCGGGTTGAAGTAGCTCCTGTTAGGATCGAAGGACAGTGTGGCAAATTGGTTGGAGCACAGCGAGCATGTGGCAGACACCAGGGCGTTCGTGACAGTCTCTCCCCTTGCATTGGTTATGTCTACGTCCAGTGACACTGGGTTTCCCACTTGGAAGAAAGTGCCGTCGGGTGGCGTAACAGATGTGGCAGTGAATATCCTGTACACGCTTACGGTGGTCTGCCTGCTGCCAGCATTGCCATTCTTGTTGACAGTGGCATATATTGTATAGGTTGATGGGGCTGTGCCGGAAGTCGGGCTGTCCGATATCCCTATCACATACGAGCCTTCGCCAGATACCTGATTGTTCAGAATAGTGGCATTTGGTCCGGCCTTGTTCAAAGTAAGAGTCAGGTTGAAGCCGCTTACAGACTGGTTGTTGATGTTTGACACGTCTACTTTTATAGACATGTTCTCCCCCTTGTTGTAGACAGTATAGTTGGAAGTCACCGTCACCGTGTAGTTGGAGAAAGATGTGAAGTTCGTCTGGTTTGTGAAGCTGTTGTTGCCCGTAAAATCGAAAGCCATCGTCCTGTATGAATAATTGCCAGTCTCGTTGACATTCGAGAAAATTACGGTATACTCGGTGGTGCCGGTCTGCACGCCGGTGATGTTCTGCCTGGCTCCTCCAGGATAGGTCATCTCCACGGTCACGTTTGCTATAGCAGTGTTGTCCGTGACGTTGGCCCTTATGGTGTTAGCCTCAAACAAATTCAGCCTTTCAAATGTCTGGTTGACTGATGCTATTGTGGGTGCTATGTTGTCGACAGGTACGACATTCACTAGTATGGTCTTGTTAGAGTAGACATTGTTGAATGAGGAATTTATCACCATGGTAAGATTGGCGCTGCCAGTGTTGTTGGTGTTCACAGTCCAGAATATAAGTATGCCTGTAGAGTTGTCTTCCACCGTGAGGTTGCCGAATATTTTTACAAAGTTTTCATTGCTGGAGACGTTTAGTACGCTCTGGTTGCTTATGCTCATATAGCCGGTAGCATTCACCACATCTCCATTGGACGGCAAAATGAATGCTGTAAGGTTGATTTTCTCGGCAGTCACCACAAGGTTGAACGTGTCCGCAGATGTTATGGATATGTTTCCAAAGTACACGGAGAAATTCCTGGTGTCATTCACTATTTTGTTGGCACTAGCCTCCATGAAAGCCGTATAATTTCCAGACCTGCTGGCATTGCTGTATGTGCCGACGAACTGGTATACGCTGTTCTGGAAGGTCTGGTTGTAGCTGAGGCTTATGTTTTCGTTGAAATTTCTGGGCTTCGTTATAGCGGCTGTGACAGAGCTTATGTCTGTCGCATTGCCGCTAACATTTGCTATTATAGTCAGGTTGGAGTTCATTACAAGGCTGGCTGCTGAAAGGCTTGTGTTCATGGTCAGGTTTCTTACGCTGAACAAGACGCTCGTCACATTCACTATCCTGTTGTCGTTCGTGTCGTTTACATAAACCTTCCATATGGTGTAATTACCGGTGGACGTCGTGTTGCTGTATACAAGCCTCCATGTGCCCGAAGACTGGGTGCCAGAAGCTAAAGATAGCGTATAGTTTATGGAAGACCCGGAGCTGTCGTTTATCTGGGTTATGACCTGTGATATGTTGCCGTTGTCGTTCACCCCGACGCTCAGGGTTACGCTGTCGCTTATGTATATTACATCGTCGTCCAGCGCCACGGATGACATGGACGGTGATTCCTTGTCCTTTGCTTCTATGACTACAGGCAGAGTGGTGGAATTGTATTTTAGAGTCCTGTCAAAAGAGTCTAAATTGAATGTGAAATTCCCTGTCTTTGTTATGTTCACAGTCCATGTAGCATTTGCTGAGACATTGGACAGCATGTCTCCTATCACGAAAGTATCGTTAAGCTTGGTGTCGGAATTGGCATATTTGGCAGTCACATTGAAAGCCCTGCCTGTACTGGCAGACTGATTGAGATTGTTAATGGTGATGTTCAATGTAAAGGTCTGGTACTGGTCCACTACACAAGTCTGGCTGCCGTTGCATGCTGCAAGGCTTATGTTCAGGAACGGCGCCTTTATTTTTGTGCTGGCGGTGTGGTTGATGCCGTTGAATGTGGCGACCCAAACATCATTTGTGTCCTGTTGGGGGGTGTCTGCTACGACGTTTACCGTTAGGTTCAGCGACGTGCCGCTACCGCTACCAGTGATGTTCACAAGTGTTATCTTGCCAGAAGATTCGTTGACGAAAGCCATGCTGCAGTTGCCGCCGAAAAAGCAGGAATAATTCGAAGAATTCTGGTATCTGGGGTTCTGCGCGTAGTTGGACAGGGTGTTAGGCGGCAGGAAAAGCATCAGGTTCGGGTTGAAAACAGTCTTGTTGAAGCTGAGATTAAAGACGAGAGTCTTGTTGTCAGACGCGTCTACGGAATTAGCGCCTCCCAGCATCAGATTGGTTACAGTCGTGTTCACTGATAGGAAACTTCTGTTCACAGATGCTTGGCTGACCACTATGCTGTTGCCTAGAGTGTCGTTTATGTAAAGATTTTCCACAGTGTATGCGCCAAGGCTTTCAGTGTTCGCATAGCTGAGATTCCACAGCCCGTTTGCAGTGCTACCGCTTGCAAGCGACATTGTGTTGTTGACCCAGTTTACCGAGGCTATAACAGTGCTGACGCCTGTAGAATCCGTGACATTTGTGTAGAAGATTATGCTGTTTTTGGAGAATATTCTATAATCGTTGAAAGTAATGTCCAGAGCAGCATCGAAGCTGTAGTTGCTGGATACAGGTGCTGTGTTGTCGGTGGTTATCCTTACAAATTGGTTGCTGTTAGTGTTGTTCACAGTATCGTTGGCATAGATGGTTATGTTGTATTCGCCGTCAGCCAAAGCCGCTGTATTCAGGCTAGCAGTGTAGACGTCCGAGGACGACAAAGGCATCTGGGTGGTGTTGCTGAAACTGCTGTTGGAAACAACGAAGACCACCCTATCCACCCCACTTCCGCTATCAGTGACCAGAGAGATGACCGATATCACGCCGTTAACAGTGCTGCCGTTGGAAGGAGAATTTACCGTGACTGAAGGCTTCTGCTTGTCTATCTTTATCTGAGCAGATATTTTCGTGTTTTCTAGATTGTTAAGAGTATCGTTGGACCTGTATACAGTAAAGTTGGTGCAGGTGCTATCCGAAGCGCATACGATTGAAAATGGGCCAGAGTAAGTGATGTTAGGCGAGCAGCCGCCGCTGGGTTCTATGCAATAAAGTGTAACATTGCATCCGCTGCCGTTGACTAAATAGTTGTCGTTGCATGACAAGCTTATTACTTGGTTTGCTGGCTGCCAGCTTGCGCTTACATTGTCCGTGGTAGTGGGTGCTTGCTTGTCTATTCTTATGGAATTGCTGGCCTTTGTGTTCTCATAGTTACCTACGGTGTCGTTGCTCCTGTATTTCACAAATTGCACGCATGTAGAGTCCGACTGGCAGGTGACAGAAACCAGATTTCCTATGGTGGATGGCGTGCAGTCACTTGAAATGGAGTTCACGCAATTGACCGTCTTGTCGCAGCCTGAAGGATATGTTCCATTATCCGCACAGCTAATATTGACGATTTGGTCCGCATTTGTCCACGGCGAGCCCAAAGTAGAGTTGTCGGTTGTGACAGGTGCCAGCCTATCTATAACAAACCATGTGATATCCGTCCTTTGATTGTTGTTAGTATCGTTCACGCTTGAGTTTAGTGTGAAGTTCCCGTCGGCCCAGCTAGAGTTTATGTTTATGGGATCTGTGAAATTGTAGGC
>CAYJRO010000082.1:0-5157 GCA_964372425.1 uncultured archaeon | reverse complement strand
TTTGTTGAAAGATTCTGTAATGTTGGTGCTAGTAGATTTATATTAGGTAAACAAAACTATTGTTCTTCTTGGGTTAAATCTCGGTTAAAAAAAGGTGGTATTTTGGATGAAAATTATCAGCTTACAAAAAAAGGTGAAAATATTAAAAGCTGTTTAAATAAAATGTTGGAGGAAGTGGTGATAAAATGATGGTATTTAAAGGTTTCATTTCTGACATGGACGGCATAGTTGCAAATACCGAGTACCTTTGGTACGAAGGAACAAGAAAATTTCTAGAGCAGTTCGGAATAATTTTTTCTAAGAAAGGTTTTGCTAAACTCATTGGCGGTCATTTGAGAGGAGACGCAAAAATGTTGAAAGAGGAGTTCAAATTGCCTTTGACAGAGCAAGAAATTTCTATCAATAGAAGGAAGATAGTCTTGGATGAGATGACGGGTAAGATAGAGTTGAATGACGGCTATATGGATCTTTTAAATCTTCTGCAAAAAAACAAAATAAAAATATCCTTGGCTACAATGTCTTCTCAAGAAGTCATAGACAAAGTGTTGGATGAAACGGGAGTCAGAAATCATTTTGATCACATAGTTTCGTCGTTCTACTTGAAAAACAAGGCAGAGGCCTACCTGAAAGCAGCCAATCTTATGAAAATCGAAACTTCAGAATGCTTTGCACTTGAAGACTCTGTAAGTGGGGCAATTGCCGCAAAAGAAGCAGGAATTTATTGTGTTGTCATACCCAACGGCCTTTTAAGCAGCGATACAGACTTTTTGTTTGCCGATGAGATTCATAGCAGTATACGCGAATTTTTGAGCAGAGGAACTGTTCTTAGTGGTCTGGTGATGTGAATGGCAGGTATCTTCAAAGCATATGACATCAGGGGAGTTTATCCTACAGAGTTGAACGAAGAAATGATGGAAAAGATAGGCGCAGCCTTCGGTACATTAAAAGGTAAAAACATAATTATAGGTTCAGATGTAAGGAAAAGCGGACCGTTCCTCAAAGAGGCTTTCATCAAAGGCTTGCTGTCTACTGGTGTTAAGCTTGCGGACGCAAGAAACATTTCCACACCCATGATGATTTTTGCAACGGCACACTACGGGTTTGATGCAGGTGCTACAATCACTGCTTCCCACAACCCGCCGCAGTATAATGGCGTGAAGTTTTTTGATAGAGGAGGCATACCCATAAGCTACGAGGCCGGAATAAAGGACATAGAAGAGCTGGTTGTGAGCGGGGATTTTACAAACGGAGAGGGAAGCATTTTTGAAAAAGACATCTATCATGATTACAAGGCGTTCTTGCTAAGCAACCTGAAGATAACTAGTGCTCCTTGGAAAATAGTGGTGGACTGCTTCAACGGTGCCGACAGTAAAATTGCCCCGCAAGTCTTGAAAGCCTTGGGGGCCGATGTAATAGAACTTCGCTGCGGCTTCAACGGCGACTTCCCAGAGGCTGGTCCAGACCCGTCTCATCCTGGCAACTTGGACATGCTGAGGAAGAAAGTATTGGAGGAGAAGGCTGATATAGGTTTTGCCTACGACGGCGATGGCGACAGGCTGGCAGTTGTAGACCCCAAAGGCAACATCATTGACACCAAGATAGTTTTTTCTTTGCTTGCTGAAGGCGTGCCAAAAGGATCTAAAATTGTATACGATATACTAACCTCCGACATGGTGGCGGATTCGATAAATAAAAACCAGAGCATACCCATCGTGTGCAGGGTAGGCCACACCTACATAACAGAGAAGATACTCAAGGAAAAAGCCGTCCTCGGAGGAGAGCTGTCCGGGCATTTCTACTTCAAGGAGACTTTCGGCGGCGACGATGCATTGTTTGCCAGTTTGAAGGTTTTGGAGTATCTGGTTTCGAAGGAAATAAGCATATCCGAGTATGCAGCAGCCCGGCCGCTATATTTTTCGGGGGCGAAGAGGGTCATGATTAAAGAGAGTGAAAAACTGCCTTTTATAGAAAACCTGAAGAAGGAGCTTTCCAAGTCCTATAAAATAGACACTCTGGACGGCGTCAAAGTGCTTTTCGACAATGGATGGGCTGTTTTCAGGTCTTCCAACACGGAGCCAAAGATATCAATAGCGTATGAGAGCCAGAGTGAAGAAGAGTTCGAAAAGATAAAGAAGTTCGTAGAAGAAATAGTATCTAGGATAGCTGGGTGATTCCATGAAAGCAGTAATCTTGGCGGCAGGCAAGGGTACAAGGATGGGTCCGCTCTGTGACAACTTTCCGAAGCCTTTGCTGAAGATTCTTGACAGGCCCCTTATAAACTGGAACATGGAAGCCGTTAACGATTTTGCCGACGGTTTTGTGATAGTGATAGGTCACATGGGGGAGAAGATAAGACAGCATGTCGGAGACAAATTCAAAGGGAAGCCTGTAGAATATGCGGAGCAAAGACTCCAGCTAGGCACCGCAGACGCTTTGCGTAAAGCAAAAGGTATGGTGAGGGAGAAGTTTATGGTTTTGATGGGGGACGATTTGTATGATAGAGAATGTTTTGAGAAGATTGCCAAGTATGACAACGCTATACTGGGCCAGACGGTTTCAGATCCTCGGGAATACGGTGTGCTCAGGCACAGCGGTGGCAAACTCATCGATATAGTGGAAAAATCTCACAGCCCGCCGACCAGCCTAGCCAACACCGGTGCGTATGTTTTCACGGACAAAATTTTTGACGAGCTGGAGGATGTGACTAGCTCGCCACGCGGCGAACTTGAGCTAACGGACGCCGTGACATCGCTTTCCAGGAAGATTGGAGTACGATGCGTGGAGACTAAAGACGGATGGACGCCAATAGCCTTCCCATGGAATCTGCTTTCAGCCAACGAAAAGAAGACGAGTCAGATGAAGGGCGGCATTGACAAGACGGCTGTGGTGGAGAAAGGCGCCGTGCTCAAAGGAGAAGTGTTTATTGGGCAAAAGGCCATTGTGAAAAGCGGATCTTACATAGAAGGTCCCGTCTACATAGGAGACAACTGCATTATAGGTCCCAACTGCTACCTGAGGGCCGGCGCCGTTATAGGAAGCGGCTGCCACATAGGCAACGCTGTGGAGGTAAAGAATTCCATATTCTTTGGCAGCAGCAACGCAGGTCATCTGTCTTATGTCGGCGACTCTATCATAGGTCATGGTTGTAATCTTGGGGCGGGTACCATCACAGCCAATCTAAGGTTTGACGATACTGCGGTGAAAGTCACAATTAAAGGAGAAAGGCTGTCTAGCGACAGGAGGAAGCTAGGTGTAATAATGGGCGACAATGTCAAGACAGGTATAAATGTTTCCATCTTACCTGGAGTTTCCATATCTTCCGGAAGCTGGATAAACGCGCACGAGCTGGTCAGCAGGGACGTTTAGCTAAATCTTGTAGCCAATCGCAGAAAGAATGAATTTGACAACGGCCAGATTAAATCCTTCCCTGTCCGCGCCGCTGACAAAAACGTTTTTGTCAGCAACTTTAACATAAGTACCATCTGCCATGCTGGGAGTCACGAAGATGACGTTGACGTTTGACTCATTGGATTGCAGGTTTTCGAAAGAGGTCACGTTCATCACACCGAAGCCTACATCCATGTCGTTGGAAAGATATACCAGCTTGAGTTTGTTAGCCACGTCAAACACGCCTGTTGACATTATGCCATAGTCAGCCCCGCTAGCTTCAAGATTGTACACCAGAGTGACCTTTCTTATGCTGGGATAAAACATGAGGCTTTTTACAGCATCCTCATCAGGGATGACAGCTATCCTTTTAGTTTCCCTCAAGTTTACATCGAACTCCAGAAATATGTTTCTGTAGACTGCTACGTTTGTGGGCCATGGATAGAACTTGGCCAGCAGGAATACCGCCACGCCTGCCGCTATCAAGATCGAGATTATCAAAATCTTTTTCCTGTCCAGACTTATTTTCACTCCGGAAGGCTTGTACTTGTAGCGGTGAGCCATAAACTATATTTTTGTCAGGCGACTTAATAATCATTTATGAGCGAGATTGAAAAGACGAAGGAAATAACAAGACTACTGAAGAAAAACTACCCCGGTGCAAAGTACTATCTAAACTTTTCTAATCCTGTGGAGCTGCTGGTGGCAGCCATCCTGTCGGCGCAGGTCAGAGACGAGGTTGTAAACAGAGTCACGGAAAAACTCTTCAAGAAGTACAGTACAGCAAAGGACTATGCCAATGCCGACTTGGACCAATTTGTAAGGGACATACTTCCTGTCAGCTTTGCTGGAAACAAGGCGAAGCACATAAAGGAAGCGTGCAGTATTCTTGTTGAAAAATACGATGGAAATGTTCCCAAGACTATGGAAGAATTGACAGAGTTGCCAGGCGTGGGACGTAAAACAGCTGGAGCTATTTTGATTAATGCGTTCGATATTGTGGTAAACATACCTTGTGACACACATTGTATCCGCTTGGCAAACAGACTGGGATGGTCTAGTTCAAAAACCGGCGACGGCGTTGAAGAGGATTTGGTGAAACTGATATCAAAATCGGAATGGAAGAAACTACCTTACCTATTGAAAGCACATGGCAGAGCAATATGCACCGCTCCTACGCCATCGTGCTCAAAATGCTTTCTTTTTGATTTGTGTCCAAGAGAAGGCGTAAACAAGAGTATTTAAATGTTTGTTTAGTATAATAAATTTAGTGATTATGGATTTGGAAACTCTTTACTCATCTGCAAAACAGGATATAGAAAGTTTCAGGTCTGTGCGTAGCTTATACAAGCAAATTAAGAATTATAAGGATGTTTTGTTCATGTCAAAAGGTTATGTTGTAGGTTCGGCGGCAGGTGGAGCTTTAGGAGGTTATGGTGTGATGAACAGCGGTTTAGACCGGGTCGTTTTAGCATTCCCTGCATTATTTGGCATACTTTCAATCGTTTTGTATCAAAGTGCAAAGGATTTAAGAAAGGAGTTGGAAGAAAGATTAAAACAGCTTGGTGCAGAAAACATAGACAATAAAACACTTAAAGAAATAGAGAGAAGATGTATTGAGTTAACCGAACGCTAAATTATTTGATTTATTTTTTGTGGAGATTTGTCCCAGGCAAGGCGTCACGAAAAGCATTTAATTACGGTCTTAGATGTTTTTCTACATGTTCCAGAACTATGTCCAAATTTAACTGGTTGGGCGATGCGTCGTAC
>CAYJRO010000081.1:800-5166 GCA_964372425.1 uncultured archaeon | reverse complement strand
TATATATTGGAGCCGAAGGTGCTTGACTACATAAAAGATGCCGAGAAGATATCAATAGAAAACGACGTTTTTCCCGCGCTTGTGGAGGAGGGAAAGGCCTACACCTACAGGCACACCGGATACTGGATAGACATAGGCGTGCCTGAAGATTATGAGAGGGCTGGAAGGGACTTCTTCAGCAAAAAGCAAAACTGACTTACTATTTTGCGCTCTTGAACCTACTGAGGACGAAGGTGACGAACACGGCTATCACAGTGACTATCAGCGCAGCATAGATTTTGTAATAAAGGCTCTGGACGTCAGCGGGAAAAAGCAATCTGATAGTTTCCTGTATGGCGCTGTTCCATGTCAGGCCTGCGGTGAGACCGAAAGCCGAGATAAGCAGGGTTATTACATTGTCCTCGAAGCTCCTGCCTAATTTCGTGGCCTCGTGCTTGATAGAGATGCCCGTGCTCTTGTTCCTCCAGTCCCTGTTCTTAATCCTGGATAAAAACCTTCTGAAAGCAGAAATCATATGCGGGATAGAACCTCCGAATAATAATTTAGTTGAGCTGGGCATTAATTTTTTCTTGACAAGAAGAATGGGGGAAAGTTACCAGAGACATGTGAGAAAACACAACCCGGAGCTTGCGGAAAGGGTGTAATAGGATTTTGAAAAACGCGTGGAAAAGAGGCTGCCTGAAAGATGGGAAACGGAAGAAGGAACATACAAAGCATACAAAATATCCCGCCCTAGCAGAAACCCGTTTCAAGCCAATGCGACAATGTTGCTTTATAACCCTTCAACCGGAGATATTATAGGCATAGCTGACTATGTTGAAAAGAAGAAATCTTCCAAACAGAAAAAGGAAAGCAAAGCTCAGGAAAACATTTCAAGAAAGGTCTTCTACAAAGATTTTCATGCCCTTTTATCCAGCTCTTTGAAGAACGAGTTCGTGTTGAGACAACTAGGAAACCTGCATGGCATTGAAAATATTATGCCGGTAAATGAAAATATTATTAAACGGCGCCTGTTGCGCTGCGGGTAGTTTTGCATGAAGATAGAGCTGAAGCTGCTGCTGGCCTTTTGGGCAGTCGCCATATTCGTCGGGATTGTAGGCTTCTATTCCAATGTGTTCATAACAGACCCTGCGGCCAAGAGGAGCATAGAGCCCTTTGTCTTCACCTTCGTAGTCACCATCATCCTCTTTTTCGGCATGTTCATATCGCATTCCATATCCAAGCCCATAAAGGAGCTGCGGGACGCCGCCTCCGTGGTCGCCGCTGGAAAGCTGGACGTTAATGTCGATATAAAAACCAAGGACGAGATGGGTGAGCTGTCGAACACGTTCAACCACATGGTTAAGGAGCTTGACAAGACGAACAAGCTAAAAGCGGAGTTCCTTAACATAGCCGCGCACGAGCTGAACACCCCGCTGATTCCCATAGTGGGCTACACAGAGGTGCTTTTGAAGGACGCCGGCATGCCTGACAAGTTCAAGGAAAATCTGGCAATAATTCTGGAAAGCGCGCAAATGGAACAGAGTCTGGTGGACGACATACTGAGCATAGCCAAGATGGAGTCCGGCAGCATGGAATTCGAGATGAAGGACGTGAAGATGGCTGATATGATAAAGGATGCTGTTAAGGAGATGATGCCCGGAGCCGGCAAGAAGGGCGTGGAGGTAGTGACGGACGTGCAGGAAAACCTGCCTCTGGTCCATGCCGACGGCTGGAGGACGTCTCAGGTGATGAGGAACCTTCTGGACAATGCCATAAAGTTCACAGACAAGGGCAGAATAACAGTCAGGGCTGTGACGGAAGGCGATTCTGTTGTCGCGTCCGTGGAGGACACCGGCATAGGGATAAGCGAGGAAGACGTGCCAAAGCTGTTCACCAAGTTCTTCCAGGCAGACACAAGCCTTAGGAGGAAGCACGAGGGGACAGGCTTGGGGCTGTCGATAGTCAAGATGATAGTGGAAGCTCATGGCGGCAAGGTGTGGGTGAAGAGCAAGCAGGGAGAGGGCTCTGTTTTCAGCTTCAGCTTGCCGGTGAAGAAATTATAGAAAAGTATTTTAATGGCAAGACACAAATTTAAATAGAGGATTTGGCATGGACAAAAAGCTTATAGTAATGACTGTTGACGATGAGATCAGGACCGTAAACTTGGTCAAGCTTGTTCTGGAAAGCGCGGGTTTCGATGTGCTGACAGCCACCAGCGGGAAAGAGTGCCTCGAAAAGATCAAAAGCAACAAGGTCGATCTCGTATTGTTGGATGTAATGATGCCTGACATGTCAGGCTGGGATGTCCTGGAGGAACTGAGGCGGACAGGCAAGATGTCGGAAATCAAAGTGGCTTTGCTGACTGTGCTTAAGGCATCAACTGACAGGATAGCGAAGCTCAAGGAAATAGGAGTTGCCGACTATATAACAAAACCGTTCAGTCCGGAGAGCCTTGTCAACAGGGTCAAGAGCATTCTTAACATGACTTGACTTCTTTACTCTGAAAAGACTCTCATTCCCTCTTTTCCAATTTCTTGAAGAAGACTTCTAGCTCGACGCACAGCTCTGGAGGCAATGATCCTGCATTCTTTATCTGCTCCTTGGCTATCATCAGGGCTGCTATTGACGGAGGAGTCCCAGTGTCCCATGTGCCTACTGGCACGTTCCACTTCTTGTTGTTGCTTGCCGATTTGCAGTATATGGCGGATGTTCTCTTCATTTTCCCGGATTTTCCTGCTATCCCGACTCTCAGGAAACTCTCCGAATGGGACGCAGTGGAGCTGATACAGACATGATGTCTAGGTTGTGATTTCCCCCTTTTCTATCCTGAACCCCGTCCACTTGATCTCGGTCGGTGTGGCCAGCATCCTTGGAACGCATAATGACCTGCCGTTCTCATCCACTCTCATCCTGATCGTCCCGTCGCAGATGTTCTCGATGCCCAGCTCGACCTGGCTGCCATGTAACCCTTCGCCGATGATTATCAGCGCAGTCACGCCTTTCCTCTGGAACACGTCCTTCAGGTTCCTCAGGAACTTGTAGCATACGTCAGGACTATGCATCGATATTATGTCAGAAAATGTGTCGAACACGAGCCTCACACGCTCGGCAATCTCCACAGTCTTGGTGAGGAAGTTTATGGCCAAGCTCAAGTCTGTGACGTTTTCTATTGATGATCCACTGCCAGTGCAATCCAGGTAGATCAGCTTGTCCAGTATCTCGGAGTCCAGTCCCAGCGACTCGAATTCTTCCCTGATCCGCCCCTTGGATTCTTTCGTCTCGATGAGCATGCTGGACTCGTTTTCGACGATCCCATTGTAGAGGAAATGCCTGGCCAGCACGCTCTTGCCCGAGCCTGGCGAGCCAATTAGTAAAATCATCGATCCTCTTGGCAGTCCGCCCCCGCTCAGCTTGTCGACGACAGCTACCCCAGTTCTTACTCGCTCCATAGGCCTCGCCCGCATCAAGCTTGGCAGGATTTCCCGAGAACAATCGTGCGGTGTCGTGTATCTACCATTAAAACGTATTTTGCCTTTGCTTGATTAAAAGCTTTTATTTCTTTTCCCAAGGCATTCCACCGAGTCTTTTGAGTAGGCCGAAAAATCGGAGCGCCCGGTTCTCACATTCTCGCTTCGGCGTTCGGCTTCCTCATTCCCGCCATTGGCGACTTTCATGGAATGCAACGTTCTTTGTCGGACATGCATTTCTTAACATATATTTTTAACCATCTAATTCCTTTCAAGTACGAAAAAAAAAGATTTCAAGCAGGTAAAAATAAAAATGGCAGTTGAAGCTTACGTAAGAATAAACATAGAGCCGGTATTCGAAGAGTCAGTCAGAAACAAGCTAGCAAAGCTGGACCTAGTGAAAGAGGTCAACGTAGTAACAGGAAGAGAGGACTTGGTAGCCAAATTAGAATCTCCCAGGATCGAAGACCTTCTCAGATCGTTGCAAGAGAAGCTAAGGAAAGTACCGAACGTACTGAGGACAGAGACGAGCATAGTGATACCTAATAATGGCAAATAATCCCAGGCCAAAACAGTCGGTTGCATTTGCAGCCGGCTGCCATACGTTTATTCCAGGCAGTCCTGTACGGCATTTCTCTACAAGTCTGTTTCGTGGACAAGGATGTTCCAGCTGAGCCATGGAGCAAGCTGACCGAGTAGCATAGTCCAGCAGCGGGACATCGGATATTTTATGTATCTAGTTCTAGTCAAGAAACTTCGTTATTTAAATATATTTGTGTCAATAAAAATATGTTATGAAACAGAAATTTATCGCATGGTTTCTAAGCATAGTACCGATACTTGGAATAACGCCCATAGCTCTAGCACTTACTTTCGTTCCTGCTCTAGTTTCTGAATCTCATAATGGGATTACGGTA
>CAYJRO010000081.1:0-790 GCA_964372425.1 uncultured archaeon | reverse complement strand
ATAGAGGTGGCGATAGCGGTGCTACTACTAAGTGTTTTACTCTTTCTGGTACTAAATGGTCTTCGTTTCCAATAAAGTACGTCGTTCATCCTGACTTAGAGGCAACTGTAGCTGGCGCTGTTTTTGCTGGTTCTGAAATTTGGGATGCTTCAACTTCTAGAGAATTATTTAATAACACATTTACTTTAGACGCGACTGCAACCTGGGATGGTTCGGCTCCAGATGGAAGAAATGAACACACGTTTGGCAATTACCCGACTAATGGTGTTATAGCTGTGACTGTGACTTGGAGTGGCGTTATGCCTGGCAAAGGTAGAGTTATTTTCGAGTTTGATATTTTGTACGACATAGATTTTGTTTGGGGCAATGCTGCTGTTAATTCTTCTATAATGGACTTGCAAAATATAGTAGCTCACGAAGTTGGACACGGAATTGGCTTAAGTCATCCGGCCGATTCATGCACAGAAGAAACTATGTATAGATTTTCTGCGACAGGCGAAACCAAGAAAAGAGATTTGAACAGTGGAGACATACAAGGTGTGCAGAAGCTTTACGGAGTTTAATAGTTTGGATTTACCCCAAAGTGAATGCTCCCTGAGGGATTTGAACCCTCGTCTCAAGCTCGATTAGCCAGATGTTATCTTGAAGCTCGAATCCTTAACCGGGCTAGACGAAGGGAGCCTTAGATAAAATTTAACACGTTTCTAACTTCTAAATACATTTAAGCAGAACTGCCTTAAGGATACTCTATCAGCTCTTCCTCGCTTATGAGGTCTAAGTCCTGAACTTC
>CAYJRO010000080.1:0-5194 GCA_964372425.1 uncultured archaeon | reverse complement strand
TAGACCCGTCTTTCCATAACGCGGTAGATTTTGGTTGCGGAAAGTTCAACGAATTCCACAAATACGCCAGACCAGAAAGCTATACAGTAGTGGATGTCAAAATAGAACCAGTAACCGAGGATAAAAGAAGACTGATTAAAGCCGACTATCGCGCCTGCGAAGATTTGAGACAACTGCTTTCCGGTTCTAGCCCACGTCCTTCACCGGCCTGTTTTCCACGGAGATAACAGCTCTAGTAGAGGACAACTACAGGTTTTACGAAAAGGTTTTCGGGCAATTGCCTACGGTCAATTCGGGCCTTGTAAGCGGCTTTTATTATGCGAGCAAAAAAGACAGAAATCCTATAGGAGAAACAGGCGGCCTAGTCAGCTATCAAACTTTGGATGGCATAGACGACGTGCGCTCAACCGTTTTCGATGAGACAAGGATAGTATTGCATGTGCCTTCTAGGATGTTCGGCGAGGACGTCTATGAAATCTGGAAGCTACTCGATAGGAAAACACACTAATAACCATTTACGGTTTTAACTAGAAAAAATCATTATTCTTACGGAAATAACCTAAAACTTATAGATATTTAAATTTATTACACCTAATTCAAAGATATGCGACCATACCTGATGGCAGCAATAGCTTTGTCTGTAGCATTAGTTTCTGCATATGTCGTAACAAGCAATCACCAGTTAGCATCAACCACAGGACAAATAGTAGAAATATCCGACGAAGAAGTCACGGATACGCAGACCAGCGACGACTTGGTAAACGAACAGATGCAGGAGGAAGACACATCCAGTCTTACACAAACCGACACGTGCCCAGCCACCTGCTACGATAATGACAGATGCACGTCCGACTACTGCAATGAAAATACGGTTTACAGATGTGTGAACGAGCGTATTGTGGGATGTTGCCCTTTAGGCAAGGTATACTGTAACGGGCAGTGCTCCATAACAAGATGCATGGTGGAAGACGATTGCGACGACGGCCTGTTTTATACAGAAGACATGTGCGACAGCCCCAACAGCTGCGATTCCATCTGTTTGCATGTATTGATTGAAAACATCTGCGGCAACTTTGTCTGTGAAAGCGGAGAAGACCACACAAATTGCAGCAAAGACTGCTCCTTCACAACAGACACAGAATCAGAACCATCGAAACCCGAGCCGGCCAAGTCGCCGAGTGCCGTAATCGCTACAAACAGGCAAACGTTTGTTGCTGACGAGAACGTGACAATAATAGTTTTTACAAGCTATGCCGGCGACCCCACGCCAGGCGTGACCTTGGAGGTTTCGGTGAGATACCCGTCATGTTCAGACGACGACTCCGCTACCAGATGCTACGTCAGATATCCGTCAAAATCAAACCAAAAAGTATTGAACTATACAGATGAAAGCGGCCTGTTCGAATGGGTCTTCTCTACATCCAAGACAGGAACCTTCAACGCCACCGTTACTGCCAGCGGAGACGGCTACGGCACCGTCTTCAACAGCACGTCGTTCGAGATAGTCTAATTCGTTTCGAGCAGACTCCTCGCCTTGGAAACAAGCCCCATCAGCTTATCCCGCTTCACACCCGCTTTGATAAGGTCGTTCGAGTTAGCGTTCACCAGCTGCTTCAAAGTGACAATCCCCTCGTCCGCAAGCTTGGTCTGCGTGTAGAAATCCAGCTCTTTTATTATTGTGATGGGGTAAAGATTCTTATTTCCGTTTATCATTGTCCTCAGGCTGGCATCCTCAGGATAGTCCCAGCAGACGTTCTTCACACCCTTACATTCGGTATACTTTTTGGCGTGCTCGGAGACTTTCGTGTTGGAAACAACTATTAGCCCCCGGAAGTTATGGCTGTTCTTGCCAATCTTACCGCCATCCACAAGATCCTCATACGCAGCGAATGCCTCCAGAAAGACGTGAAGTCCTGTGTAGGAATGGTGTTCCGTGTGGTGCTTTACCTCCAGGCAGTGCACGATACCGTCCTTTTCGGCTATCCCATCCAGCTCGTGTTCCACGCACCCACCCGAAACTATTCTGTTTGCTTCGACCCTGTAGCCGTGCTCCCTCAAGACAACCCTCACGTATTCCTCAAAGTCAGGTTTCGGTCTAAGCAGGCTTATGGCGTGCCTCAGGTCGGCCCTGTGCCTCATCTCGGGCTTGTGCTTTCTCACGTACTTGAGAACAATCTGATATATCTTCTTGGTCGTTATCCCGTCATACAGCCTTTTTTCTATCTTGCTGGCTACCTTCTCGGCCACATCTTCTGAAAGATGGAACTGGAGACAGGTTCTTATAATCTTTTTCCTGTCGAACTCCTCCTTTTTGCCGTCCGCCTTGACTACTAGGACCATTTTAACCCCTTCGGTATAAACTAATCTATTTTTTGTCCAAGTTTAAAGCCGAAAGCACCGCTGCCCGCAACTTGGCAATAGAGATTTTTGTCTATACAATTGTTTTAAAATAGGAAAACATTAAAATAAATTAATGGGTTTGAGCAAAACGCGCTCTTTGGATTTGGCAGACTCGAGGTCTTTGGCTGCGATAACCTCGTTTTTAGTCTTTTTGTATATTTCTCAGGCGGCGTACGCGGCTCCGATATCCGCGTCGACCAACAAAATTTTGTTTATACAGGGAGACACTTTGACAATCAGCGGTTCGCTGCTTACGACAGGCGTGAACACGGTAAGCTTGACCATCTACAATTCCACCAATGGCATAGTGAACACTTCTTTCGCTTCCAGCGACGGCCTGTCGCCAAATTCCCTTTCCGTGTCCAATGCAATCAACGGTAGCTATTCTCCGGGTATCTATACGGCTTCCTTGGTGCATAGCACGGACGCGGTCAACCTGACATTCAAGGTCGCAAGCAAATACTTGATATACCAGGCCAATGCCATTGACAAAGCCACAGACGTCGTAGTCATAAGCACAAGCAATATTTTGCAGACAGGCGACGAGAATTACGCAGGCGGCAATTTCACAGAACTTCTCAGCCTTTCCAAATCATCGCCACAGAAGCTGCATTACGGCAACTATTCTCTAGCTGGGAAGACTTACCACTTTGTATTAGTGGATCAGAGCAACACCAGCGTTTTTGACAGGCTTTACATCGACGATGACAAGGATTTCAGGCTGTTCAATGACACCGAGGACTCCGTGGCTGCTCCCGACGTCGAGTACCAGGGCTTGAAGAAATACTCGAAGTTCAGCAACACATCATTCACTTATCTTGTGGGTGAAATAGATGTTTCAAGCGGCAACAAGTTGATGCTTTGGGCACCGTCCTCGAAAGCAGCCTATGGCACCACAGACACCATAAACATAACTGTAATAACTAGGAACACCACACACCTTCTGCCAAGCGAGCCCCTTAAGATTGACGTTTTCAACTCCAGCGGACAAAACGTGACACCAACAATAACAAATTCTACTAATGCAGATGCTCTGCTGAACACCACAATCAGCCTGACCAACGTCAAGCCCGGCCTTCACACGATAAGCTTCAATGACAGCGCCAGTATCTTCACAGTGCCTGTGGAGGCGTTCAAGCTCTTTGTCGGCACTACGGACGATTCTAACCAGTACACAGGTGTCTACGCTTCGGACTCTGTAGTCAGGATTTGGGTCACTTCAAGGACTAGCTCTGCCGCACTTAACCTGAGCACTCTTACCACAATAATAACTTTTCCCAACAGGACTTTGGTCAGCAAGTCTAAAAGCGACCACACACAGACCGCTGACGGTGTCTATTATTATGATTTGAACTTGAAGAACTCCCCTGCTGGAGAATATGCCGTGACTGTGACTGGCAGTGACGGCACAAACACGCAGACTGTTTCTACAGGCTTTTCTGTGCAGTCTGTATCGCTGGAGGCTTTCGCCATAAACGTGAAGTATGTCGATGAGGGGGACTCTGACGCATTTGTCAGCGCTTTCCCGCCCAACAAGAACGTGACAATAATGACTTTCTTGGCCAACGCTTCCGCGGGCGGGCTGTTCAAAGGAAAGGAGGGGTTCTCTGGCCTGATATCACCGGGAAACTGCAATGTCAGCTTGTCTTTATTGAAACTAGTGGATGAGAATGGTGTAAGCTACAGTGTGCCATTCAGAGCCATGAACGTATCGGACGCTTTAAACTACCTGCCGCCCAGCGACTTGGCTGCCGGCTCAACTCCGCCCGCCGAGATTAATTCCCAGTGCATGCTTATTTTTCCAAACACAAACCTGAAGAACGGCGTCTATAGGGCTGAGATCAAGTTCAGGTACGGAAGTGAGGATATCTTTTCCGGCCTGACTTTCAGCATACAGAGACTTCTGGCAATCGGCAGCACAGTAGACTTCCGCGGCGACAATTTTGCATTTTTAGCACCCAACACCACTGTAAGGATAAGACTTGTTGTCAGAGACCTGGTGACAGACAAAGAGCTTCCTGCCACCAACATAACTGGCGGCAAGATAATCGAGATGCATAGGGAGTGGCCCGAATTCAAGGACATACTTGGCAACACCACCCTTAGGGGCACTTTGAACGAGAGCATAGCGAATGGCACCGTCTCCTTCCTGTCGCCGACAGACGAGGGATTCTATTCTGCAAAATTCAGGTTCACTGCTGCGGTCGGTAGTTCGACCGAAAGTGGCATAGGCGACGTGTTCTTTTTGCTGAAGAAGTACATGATATGGGGCCAGCTTTCTGGTGCTGAAAGCGGCCAGTGGTTTGTGAAACAGGGACAGAACATCACGTTGCAAGTAACTGTTATCGACATAGACAAGGCCCAGACGGCTTTCGGTTTCGGTGGAGGCACCAAGACCTGCACCGGCTGCACCGGTTTTGTGGTGAATGTCACACAGGTAAGGAACGACCAGCAGTTTAATACGGTTAAGAACTATACCGTTCAGACAGGTACCATAATAAATTCAAGTGTGCCCACGGCAAACATCATAATCACGCCCGGGCCTGATATGCAGACCGGCTGGTACAGCGTCGACTTGGAAGCGAAGGATTCTACCAACAACACATACTTTGGCTGGGGGTGGTTTGAGATAAGAAATTTCTGGACAGAGGTTATTAAGACTGATTTCATAAACTCTACCCACTCTCAATTATCAGGCAAAGGCTTCGGTGGAGGCGAGGCCTATCCTGTGGGGGCAAAGATCAACTTCACTGTCCTTCCGAGGGAGCCGGGGACAGGAAACTTGCTGACGCCT
>CAYJRO010000079.1:0-5224 GCA_964372425.1 uncultured archaeon | reverse complement strand
AGATGGCTGGAAAGCCAGACAAATCCCTTCGGTGGTTCGAATCCGCCCTCCTGCATCACACTGTTAAAAATCTTGTCAAAGCTCAAATGTTTCTAAATGATAAAACACATAATTTATTTGACAAATATGCTTGCAAAGAGACTTTACTCTGGTGCTAAGGAGAACGTGGTAGACCTGCTGAGGCTCAAGGAGCTCTACTGGCAGGTGAGGAACTACAGCGACTGGGTATTCAACTCGAAGCTGGGTGCCGTGTCCTCCTCGGTATCGCTTCTGGTAGGTGCTACTATCTACACTTACTCGCAGGGGGTTTCATACATAGTTCTGGCTTTCAGTTTCATGCTGGCTATCCTGTCAGTCAATTCATTCATAAATGTCATAAGATGCAGAAAACAGCTGATAAATGATATGGGAGAGATAAACTTCAGCAAGCAGACTTTGAGAGACATAGAAAGGGCATACTTCAAGTCCTTGAGAGAAGCGTGATCTAAAACCACCAAATCATATCGTATATTTTACTTCAAATAATAACTGATAATTAGATTCCATGCTAAAGCTCACATTCTTCGGCGGGGTGAACGAGATAGGGGGAAATAAGATACTGCTTGAAGCGGATGACACAAGGATTTTCCTGGATTTCGGAGCAAATTTCAAAAAGGAAGCAGACTACTGGTCAGAGTTCATGTCTCCCAGGAAGCTGAACGGCGTGCTGGATTTCGTGGAGTTCGGCCTGCTTCCTGACATGAAGGGCATCTACAGAAAGGACTATGTCGAGCATGTCGGCATGAAACACGAGAAGGAGCCATCTGTCGACGGAGTTCTGCTCAGCCACGGTCACCTGGATCACGTAGGCTACATCCACTTTCTCAGGGATGACATACCCGTGTTCTGCAGCGAGGCCACGAAGATGATAATGAAGACAGTTCAGGAAGTGGGGTCAGGCAACTTCACAGATTTCGTGGAAATGTCAGCCAATTTCAAGACAAAGCCCAAGCCAAACGGAGGCTTTACAAGAGTCTACGGCGAGGAGGCGTGTCAGGAAAGAAGAATAGAGACCTTCACCTTCGGTAAGAAGTTCAAGATAGGCAACCTTGAGGTGGTGCCTGTTCATATAGACCATTCGCTTGCCGGCGCAACGGCTTTCATCATACACACCTCAGAAGGCGCTGTAGTCTACACGGGCGACATAAGGTTCCACGGCAGAAGAGCCGACTTGAGCGAGAAGTTTATAGAAGCAGCCAGGGAAGCCGAGCCGGAGATAATCATAAGCGAGGGCACGAGGATAAAAGAGAAGGACTGGGAGACCGAAGATGATGTAGAAGGGAAAGCCGGAGAAGTGGTAAAGAGCACAAAGCAGCTTTCCATAGTAAACTTCCCGGCAAGGGATACTGACAGGCTGATAAGTTTTTTGAACATAGCCAAGGCAAACGGCAGAAAGCTGGCTTTGGATTCGAGGATAGCATACCTGCTGGAGCTGCTTCAGGGAACAGACTCGATAGAAGTTCCCAAGGCGGACGACAAGAACATCGGCGTCTATCTCATGCGCAAGAGGTGGGGTCTGGTCGACAGGAAAGACTACCCGGAGGAGATAAGGAGAGGCGATTATGAAAAGTGGGAGCAGAAATATCTGGACGGCGGCAACACAGTATGCTACAAGGAAATAAAGAAGGGCCAGAAGGATTTCATGCTATATTGTAATTTTTTCCAGCTGAAGGAGCTGATAGACATAAGGCCTGCCGCTGGAAGCACCTACATACGCTCGCTGGTAGAGCCTTTCAACGAGGACATGCTATTGGACGAGAAGCGGGTCAACAACTGGATGAACCACTTCAACCTTCAGCCGATGCACCACATACACGCCTCTGGCCACGCCCCCGGCACAGAGATAGCTAGGATGATAAACGAGATAAGGCCGAAGAAGGTGATACCGGTGCACACAGAGCACCCGGAATTCTTTAGGAAACTTGTTAAAAGCAGTATAAAAGTAGAGTTGGCAAAGTTGGCGTGATTTGCCTAAAAAATAAATCAAATCTTATCCGAACCATTCGGACAAGAAACCCTTCTTCTTCAGCTCTTCGTCAAAGTCGCCGCGCTTCTTTAGCATGTCCAGGGTCTTCTTTATATCCACTTTGGCATTCTCTGCGTCCTTGCCGTCATTGCCTACCCCGCACGTGTTCCCCACGCCCATGATAAGAACGCTTCCCCCGCCGGTGGTCTCGGCAATCCTCTTTTCCACCAAGCCTATCACCCTAGTTATAGAATTCAGTATCTCCTTCCTCATGGGCATCATCGCCTCCTCGGAGCTCATCTTGACTATGATGGTGTCCAAAGGCACGTCCTTCTCCACTGCCAGGTTCTCTATCTGGCTCTTGTCCACTCCCGTGCCACCTATGGCGACACCCACGCCTTCCGCTATAGTACCGGTCTTCTCTCCTTCGAGCTTTGCAGACGCGTCTATTGTTATTATCTTCGAGAGTTTTTCGCGTCTCACCATGTTCTCCACGCTCCTTCCCAGCTTGCCCAGCCTGACGCCCGGCCCCCTGGCCTTGACTATAATCACATTCTTGCCGGCCAGCTTCTTCCTGCAGACGATGATGTCCTTGTCTGCCTGGTCTTTTGCTTTAGAACTGCCTATAAGCTCTGCGGCAATCAGCGGCCCTATTGTGTCTCCGATTGGCCAGCCGTTCGTCATGGCTTCCGTTCCTTTTGCCAGGGCCTTTACTATCCTTTCTATGAAAGGCATCTGCAGCTGTATTATCATTGCCAGCTGGATGTTCTTCGTCTTCCTGATAAGCTCTATGAAATGCTTCACTATCTTGCTTATCTGATGCAGCATTATCGATCCTGACAGTCCCATGATAAGGTTCGACTTGTGCTCCTCGCCCATCTTCGGCGCTATCTGCTTGACGAAGTACTTGAACCTCTTCTCGGCCAGGTCGCTTACGAACTCTATCTTCCTGACTATGCCGAAGGGGTCTACGCTGACCGGGTCGATGGCAAAGAACTCCATGAAATCGTTCACGCTTTCCCTGACCTCCTTGCTAGGGTGTTTCCCTAGCTTCTTAATTACATGTCCTTTAGCAGTCACAGCCATCTTCTGTATATTAGAATGAAGGTTGTCCAGCTTCAGAATTATCTGCTGCACCATCATCCTTGGATAAAGCACCGAAAGGAGTATGAACATGATTATCCAAATGAAGCTCCCGAAGAATCCTCCGCCGCCGTCGGCCTGCATCAGCGCTAATTCGATTCCCATGATAAAACATCCCGTTTAAAGATTAATATCGTTTCCTATTAAATATATATTAGATAGAAATGGTGCTGTTCGACTGGAAATCCATATTCACCCTGGGGCTGGTAGCCCTTTTGGGATGGTACCTGCTTACTACAGAAGGCGGAAAAAGCTATATAGAATCTATAAAATCCAAGCTCGGCGACATAGGCCCGTTCCTGAATGCGGGCGGCAAGAAGCAGGTGGAGACAGGAAATGTTTCGATGCAGATGTCCGTCCAAAAGTCTTTATTCGACAACAAGGAATTTGATGTTGAGAACTCCGCTTTCGGAGGCACTGGCACATGCGACCTTAACGTGACGGTTATAAATATACCCGGTGAAGAAGTACAGAGTATATCTGTAGATCTTATCAAGGCAAAGATTTCCCTAGGTGAGGACGGCGCAGCCAACATAAAAGGAGTTTCTAATGGTATACAACTACAGCCGGGAAACAAAGTAATACCAAGTGATGATAAAGGATTCGACATAAGCGTCACATGCCAGCTGTCCAACCTTTCCGTTACCAATATCGTAGAAAGCAAGATATTATTGGAAGACGCGCAAGGTGTTGTATCAGGCGATAAAGGGACATTGAAGCTCACAGGAGACGATGTCGAGGTACAGGGCTTCAAAGGAGATCTAAGAGTGTCATCGGAAGGCGCCAGTCTAAGCGGATTTATCTTGAAGATACTTTTAAATGGAGAGAAAGCCATAATTTAAAGAGAGAGATGTAATTATTGTGTTCAAAAAACTTTTAGACAAGCTAAGGATTGGCAAGAAAGGCGAACCAGAAGAGATAGAAATCCAGCACGAAGGCCCGCCAGCAAGCCCTATCCACATAAGGATAGACAACCTGACAGGCATGGTTGACGTAGACAGAGTGGCCAGACTCGTCAAAGAAGGCAACATCCTTTTCATCAAGCTGAAGGACCTGCAGAGAAGGGATGTGGGGGAGTTCCAGAACACCTTGCAAAAGATGAAACGACTCTGCACGCAGAGTAGGTGGGACATGGTTCTAATGGAAGACGGATATCTGGTCGTGACTCCGCCGTTCGCCAAGGTAGAAAGGCCTTCTTAATTGATATTATACTTTAATCGAAACTATTCTGCTTGCTAAATCTACATTTCAGTATACTCTAAACTGTCCTGTCAACAAGTCCAGTACCATCGGCCATGCTATCAGGAATCCCACTACCACTATCGGTATCAGTACCAGTTTCTGCCAGAACCTGATGTCAGCCAGCAGCACGTTTATCCCAGCCAGTCCTCCCAGCGAGAACTGCAGGAAGCTGGGGTTTATGCTCAGGTCGCCGGCTATAGAGTAGAACATCAGCAGCCCGAACCAAACGGTGAAAACTACCCTCATTTTCTTCTTCCATGTCCAGTCCTTGAACAACATTGCGATGGCTATTGCTATGAAGGCGACAAACTTTGCGGCCCTGAAAAGGAACCCTCCGAACAGGCCGAGAGAGCCGGCCATCACAGCGGCTATTATCCAATAGACAGACTTGTTTACGCTCTTGAAAATCCTTATCTTGTCCATGAAGGAGTAGAAGACATAAGTGAGCAGGACGAAAGCTATGGTGGCGTCTATTATGTTGAAGATTGTAAGGGAGGATACAGATGTGTTGAAAACCTTCGCCAGCTGGTACCTTACCTCATAAGGTATCATGTCTTCCAAAGCCATCAATTAGATTATAGGTTTGTATTTTCTTTAATCTTGTCATAACAGCGCATAGACCAAACGCTCACACGCTTGAAGATATTTAAAGATTATTTATCAATATTTAACAAGGCGGACTAAATGACCGATAAGAGGCCTTACACGCTTCACAGAGTCGAAAGAACGGTGGAGAACAAATTTGCCAGAACACTTTTCCTTGCTTGTGCGGACGGGCGTGAGGTTGCCATATATAACCCGGCACCAGTAAGAGAAGGTTCGTTGGTTCTAGCC
>CAYJRO010000078.1:0-5259 GCA_964372425.1 uncultured archaeon | reverse complement strand
TGTCGCAATACACTGCCGTTAGGATGTCGGCGCCACTCTCGTCTATTTTATCCTTTGCCACTTCCAAGTCGATGCCTTTGCCATACTCGAACTTCTCCTGCACCAGATTGCTGGCGTATATCCTGGCATTGTCCGCCATCCTGTTGCCGAACACGCCGTTGGTGAGGGCCAGCACCCTGTCGTCCTTGGAGATGATGTTGACCAGGCACGCGTCTATCGCCCCTGTGCCAGAAGCTGTAAGGATGAACGCCTCGTCTGAGTCGAAAAGCCTGAGCGTCTTGGCAAGCAGCCTGTCGTGAAGGCCGTGGAATTCCATGTCCCTGTGGTTTATCATGTCCCTTATCTGCTCTAGGTTTATCTTCTGCAACAGCTCCACGGGCCCTGGTATCATCAGCATTCCTATCCCATATAATATTTGGAATCTTAAAAATATCAATTGTTGGGTATATGCTGGAGCGGCCTGTGTTTTGAAAGCTTAAATGCTTTTATTTATAAATGGGGTTTTATGGGGTATGAAACTGCTTATCAAAACCCGACATACAGAGTGCCATCGTTTACATTAAAGATGAAGGCTGACGATTTAAACCAAAGGGATTATGAGGAAAGGATAGACAGCTTGGATGAGCAAACTTTGTTAAGGATTCATGACAAATACGTGGAACTTTCTAATATGGGGTCTTACGGCACTTCTGACGGGGGCGGTTATGCAGGAGCTACGATAACTGCGGGGATGTTGCCAAAAGTGGAGATTACTGTAAGCGCCGAAAATGACTGGTCTGTTATTAGAAGCTACTTGGTTGAAACTAGCGGGGCGTATGCCGGAAAGATTAGAACGGGCGGCGGAAATTGGAGAGGCCTTAGAAGGGTTGGTCGTATGGGCGCGGGGATGGCGGCTGGATTTGGAATATCTACACTCCTGGAGGCGCTAAACCTCTATGAGTACTTGGGATCCGCCAGTTACATGATAAGGTGGGTCGTTGTGCTTGCCGTGTGGGGAGGCGTATCAGCTCTTTTGTCTAGGAAGGTTGGCGCCAGCTCTATGAAGAACAGAAAAATAGTAGCTACCTGTAACCTACTGGCCGCTGGGTCTGAAATCAAGACTGGAAGCGGCTATGGTTTTTGAGGCAGTCGAGGATTCGATTAATTTCAGTGACTAGAATATTTATTAATATAAATCGTTAGATGGTTTGTATGGCAGACGGGGAGAAGGAGCTGCAGAAGGACATAATGGACATGAGGATGCTGGAGTCCAGGCTGGAAGGCCTTATTAAACAGAGGGATCTTTTCATTTCAAAGCTCGGGGAGCTTCATGCCACGATAGACAGCTTGGACGAGATAAAGGGCAGCGGCGACGTGCTGTTTTCTCTGGGCGGGGAGGCATATGCAGCAGGGAAGATAACCGACAAGAAGAACATCCTGGTGGACATAGGAGCCGGCGTGCTGCTTGAAAGGAGCCTGGGCGACAGCAAGGAAACGCTTGGCAAAAGAAAGGACGAGCTAGAGAAAGCAGTAAACAGCATACAGAACGAGATAGTTAACATATCATCTGTCATGGAGCAGCTGAACTTCAAGATACAGACTTTGTATCAAAGCGCTTCCTAGATGATTTTGTATGTTTGACTTCCTGAAGAAAAAAATCTCGAAGCTGGTTGACAGTTTTTCCAGCAGGCTCAGCAAGAAGGAAGGGGAAAAGATAGAGGCGCCTACACCAGAAATGCCAATCGAAAAACCCGTTGAAGAAATCAAGCCTGTTATAGAAATCAAAGTGCCTGAAACTGTGGAAAAAATACAAGAACCTTCTGTGATAGAAGAGAAGAAGCAGGAGGTTGTAGAGAAGACGGAAGCACAGAAAACCGTACCTGAATCAGTAGAAAGGGGGGCAGCACCAGAAACAGCTGATATTGTCGGGGGGGAAATCACAGCACCGGAACCTGAATCTGTTTTGCCAGAGAAAGGTAGTCACCCTGAACCGAAAACGATACGCGAAATTAAAGAACGTGTTGAGGAATCTGTGACAGAACTTAAGCCCGAACCCGAAGCAATTGTTGAAACAAAGGGAGAACCTGTATTTGAGACGCAGGTGGTAAAACCGCAAGCCGAGGAAAAGCCCAAGGAAAAGAAGTCATGGCTGAAAATAGTATCGGAAAGGATATTCAAGAAGATAGCCGAGAGGAAGCTCGAGGAAAAGGACTTGGGGCCTTTCCTAGAGGAACTGGAAACCGACCTTTTGGAATCGGACGTGGCACTAGAAGTCGTGGACAAGATAAAGGACGACCTGAGGAAGCTTTTGGTTGGAAGGGAGATTGGAAGAGGTCAAGAAAAGCAGATAATCTTGGGTTCTATAAAACAGAGCCTGACGGATGTGCTGTCTGTGCCAAAGATGGCCTTAAAGGAGCTGTCAAAAACCAAGAAGCCTTTTGTTATTTTATTTTTAGGATTCAACGGAAACGGGAAAACTACCACTATAGCCAAGGTTGCTAAATGGATAATTGACAACGGCAAATCATGCGTGATTGCTGCGAGTGACTGTTTCAGGGCGGCTGCCATAGACCAGATAGAGGAACATGCTAACAGGCTTGGAGTCAGACTGATAAAGCACCAGTATGGTTCGGATCCTGCTGCGGTAGCGTTCGATGCCATAGCCCACGCCAAAGCTAACGACATAGACTTCGTTTTGATAGACACCGCTGGACGCACGCATACAAACGTCAATCTTATGAACGAGATGCAGAAGATGATAAGAGTTAACAAGCCGGACCTGAAGGTGCTGGTGGTAGACTCGCTGATAGGAAACGATGCCGTGTCTCAGGCCAAGACTTTCGACAAAGATATCGGCATAGATGCCGTGATATTCACCAAGGTAGACATAAACCCGAAGGGCGGCTCCATAATGTCTGTTTCATATCTTTTGAAGAGGCCTATACTGTTCTTGTGTATGGGACAGGAGTATTCAGACATAAAGGAGTTTGACAGGGACTGGTTTGTCAGCCAGCTAGTCGGTTAGAAAAGTATATTGTATGATACATATTTTGCTTTATAGAAATTATTAAATGTTATACGTATAACAATAATCTATGGGGTTCGTATTAGTATTCGATCTTCCAAGAAATCTGGCGGTTGAAAGAGTAAGATTGCATAGGGAGTTGACCAGACTTGGGGCCAAGAACGTGCAGCACAGCCTCTGGAGCCACGACGATTTGAATTCCCTGATGAAACTTGGTATAGAAATAAGGAAACTTGGCGGGAGGGCAAAAATATTGGAGGAAAGATTCCTATTCTAAACCATGGTGTCGGCCGGTTTCGTACAAGTGGTTTCTTAGGCTGTCAAAAACAACTCTGAACCCATTAAACCCGCTAAACCGCCCGCTATCTCCCCCTTGCGTTTATTAATAGAATTTATACTGCCGGATGCAAACCTCTTGAAGCTGTCCTTGGTTATCATCTTGTTTTTAATCATGTAAATCATCAACGGAGAAAACGCTGTAAGAACAAGGGGTGAAGCAAGGGCTAAAAATGCCGTGTGCTCATTTCCTATGTTGTAGCCGAATTCGACAAGTCCATCGAAAAAATTGTTAAATTGTTGTGGGAAAACACCAGGTTTTGAGCGGCTACTATATATTCCATTGCACCTACACCGTAGTACAAAGTTCTAGCTATCCCCAATTACTTTGTTTCGTCTAGTCTAAACGATTTACCAAATAATTTACCACCTAGATAAAGCGTTAACAAAGGACCTACAGCAGACGCTACAAAGGTATTTTCTATGCCAATGTTTTGCATCAGAGATCTGTTGAAGGGATTGGCTTCTCCCAATGTAGGATCAACCCCATTCCCTAAGCTTTTCAAACCCCAGCCAAGTGGTATACCTGTCCAAAGCCGCGCCTCCAGCCGCAAACGCCAAAGGCACCTTCAAATCGTACAAGTCCTTCAGGAAGTCCTTCGTCCTGCTCCTAGGCTTGGTCAACTCCTCGTCCATCACTTTCACTGAAAATAAACACCAAACTAATCTTTAAATACACAACTTCAACCAGTCGCGTACGACAATAGGAAAAACACCAACAGATAAATAATCTCTTTCATCATTGTTAATTGGGGACAAGATGCCCGGAGCAGACAGAAAAGTCAGGAAATATGTCGGCGAGTCCGCTTTGTTCGAAGTCGAGAGATGCCTTATTGATTCTGACCGTGGGCTTTACAACAACGGCAAGAACGCGATATCCACTTACTACAAAGTAAAGAACGACAGCAAGGTACAGCATTGGGTAGACCAGCTGAAGTACTACAAGGGCACCCCAAACAGGCCGATGCATGACGCAGTAGATTTGGTGGAGGAAGGATATGGAGTTACTCCGGAATCAGATAAAATAGACGATTTGTTTCATAAAAACGACGACCGCATACTAAGGGAGATTATAGATTATTCGGGTCAAGCGGCTTTCGAAGAAACCGACAGCTATTTTAAGAAATACATAGGCAGGCGAGGCAGGGAAAGGGGGTTCATGCCATTCAAATTCAAGGAGTGGGCTAGGGAGTTTTCGGGAGGCTTCTACAAAAAGGAATATTGGAAAGGCTGGTGGAAAAGACAACATGAAAGGTCAAGATACAGGAACTCGTTGAAGGAATATAGATATCTGGCTGTGCTGAAAAGGGAGCGCCAGAAAGGAAAGAATACCAAACTTATAGACATACTTACACTTTATGAGATTGAAAAGGGCCCCGGTGACATAGTACAAAGTCTTTCCATAAACAATGAGGTGGACAAAAGATATGTAGAGTATCTTGTACCTAGCCCGTCTTCAAAGTACGGCTGGAAGCTTACAAAAAAGGAGGCACTGACACTGTCTGCCTTAATATCTGCCAGCTATGCCTTGAGCCAGATGGAAGGCGTGAGGAATTTCCTGTCTACAACAGAGTTCTTCTTTCCCCTGAGCTACTTTTTGACAGCTGTGGGTATTTTATCACTGCCTCTACCAAGTACTGTGTTATTTACCAGCGCACTTTTGGTGAAAAAGTCTTATTCAATCTATAAAAAACATAGGGAAGCTAGGAGGTCTCTGGAATCACTACTGCAAAAAAAGAACATAACCGACCTAAGGGATTTAGCAGGCGAGGTAAGCGACCTGCAGACGCTGAAAGCCCACATTTGCTATGCGACTATATGGAAGAACAGGGACGGAGTAGATTATGAAAGCCTGTACAGGCAAATCAGGATAAATTCTAAATATAGCTTGGGCGGCGATGACGACGAAAATCATGAGG
>CAYJRO010000077.1:0-5272 GCA_964372425.1 uncultured archaeon | reverse complement strand
TATGTCGAAGCTCCTTACTATAACCATCCTTGGCTTGGCGTCCGTGTTCTTTTTGGAAGTAGGTATGAAGCTCTCTACGGCTTCCAGCAGTTTTTCCATGTTCAGTTTCAGCTGTGATGATATAGGTATTATGGGTGTGCCTTCTATCACAGTGCCCTTCAGGAAACTCTTTATTTCCTCATAATTTTTCAACGCCTCCTCCTTGGTCACCAAATCTATCTTGGTCTGGGCCACAACCACGTTTTTTATCCCTGCCGCCTCCAATGCTGTAAGATGTTCCAGAGTCTGCAGCTGCGGGCATCTTTCGTTCGCTGCTACGACGAGTATCGCGCCGTCCATCAGCCGTGTACCTGTCAGGACAGTTGCCATAAGGCTTTCGTGTCCGGGTGCATCGATTATGCTTATTGTCCTGGTAGGCTCGGCATCGGAAAAGCAATACACGCATTTGGCCGTATTCACATATTTATTGCAGCCGGCGCATTTGTACATGGTGAAGTCGGCGTAGCCAAGCCTTATTGTTATGCCCCTTTTCAATTCTTCCGAATGGGTAAGAGTCAGCTTGCCTGTCAGAGAATATGTAAGCGTAGTCTTCCCGTGGCTGACGTGACCTAGCATGCCTATGTTGCATTCCGGTATGAGCCGCGGATCTATGTTTTTGGGCATCAATTTTTCACTAAAATAAGATACAGTTGCATCAAAATAAAGACTTGCGATGTTTTAATCGGGTTTTTGGCATCTTCGTTCTTATATTACGCTTTTGGTGCTTCCTTTTTCTCCTGTGTCTTGGCATCTTCTTTCTTGGCTTCCGGCTGGGCATCCACCTTCGGTTTCAGCAGATCTTCCAAAGTCTTGTCCCCAGGCTTTACAACCTTCACGTTCACCTGGTTTATGTCCTCAGAAAGCGTGTTGCCCCTGACGCTCCTTCTTTTCCTCTCGCCTTTCAGCTTCGGATGGAATCCCGGCGGGCCGCCCAACAGCGCTCTTCTCCTGCCTATGCCTTCTATGTCGGGGCGCATTGGAAAGCCGTCCTTGTCGCTGCCGCCTGTTATCTGAAGCATATAGCCGCTCAGGTTCAGCAGGGAGCCGTCGAACTGCTCTCCTATCTTCTTCCCGAAAAGCCCGGCTACCCTCTCCTTTTCAATGTCTATCTGGTAGCTTTTCTTGCTTGACGGTTCGGATACTACGAATTTAGTTCCCATGAAATCCCTCTCTTAATTGTTTGGATGTATGCCATATATAAGTTTTACCTTCCGACTGCATGGGTCAATACCAGTCCGTTGGAAGAATCCCTCAGATAAAGCGTGTCGCCGTTGTTGTTCCAGATGGGGCTGCCGCTGTTCCAGAAAACTACGGTTCTGTTGTCTTTGCCTTTGCCTGAATTCAGTGCCAATGTGCCGCCCTGCTCCAATAAGATGCCTTTGAAAATATAGACATGCCTTGCCTCGTCTTTGACACTCCATCCTGATACGTCCAGATCATAATCGCAAACATTCTCAAAAACTACATATTCCCCGGCCGGGTTCCTGTTGGTTTCTTTATAGACAAAATCTGCCACATTTACGCAGCCGCTGTATCCAGAAATTTTCCACAGGCCAAGCCCTTTGGCATTGGCTTCACGTTCAGCCTCAAGAAACGTCTCTTTATATTTGGAGTTCGGCTCGACTACATAAGTGTTGGCATAGCCGTTTTCCAAAAGCTCCAGGTTCACGAAAGTCTTGTCCAAGAAAACATATCTCAGGAGCCTGCCATACATGTCGTTGTTCTCCTTGTCCATCTCCAGTCTCACTGTTTTGTTTTCTACCAGACTCCTCAACGCGTCCGAAGCTTCATTGAAGTAATATGTGTTCTTTTCTGGAGTGTTTATGCCCAGCAGCCTTACTCTGTTCCCATTGTCCAGCTCTATAGTATCGCCGTCAATCACCCTTACGACCATAGCTGTTTCGAAACTCTCATTGCCGGTTCTGAAATATGCTAGAAATGAGATGGTCAGCAGTACAGAAATAAAAGCAATTATCCTGTATTTCTTGATAGCATCCATACAATTAAATGAATGGTTAAAATTTAAATTTTTGAACAGGCACGTTTTCTGCCCATCAAATATTTAAGCAAACCCCGCAAAATCAAATGATACAGGCTGATAAGGTAGAATTTTATAGTGAATAACAGTCAAAAGTATAATTATGCCCGAAGAGTTCACTGTCACCCCATGGGAAGTAAGGGGCAAGATAGATTATGACAAGCTGATAAAGGACTTCGGAACCAAGCCCATAAACGAGGAGCTTTTAGATAGGATAAAGAAACAAGCGAAAGAGTTACATCTTTTCCTCAGAAGGAAAATTTTCTTTTCCCACAGAGACTTGGAATTAGTTCTGGACAAATATGAAAAGGGAGAGAAGTTCTTCCTTTATACAGGCAGAGCTCCATCAGGCCCTGTTCATTTAGGACATCTGGTTCCATGGATTTTTACTAAATGGCTTCAGGATAAGTTTGACGTGGAGCTGTGGTTCCAGTTCCCTGATGAGGAGAAGTTCCTGTTCAAAGACAACCTGACACTTGATGAAACAAGCAAGTGGACTAAGGAGAACATGCTGGATGTCATAGCGCTCGGCTTCGACCCGAAGAAGACGCATTTCCTAGTAGATACTTTGCATGCCAACCTGATGTACAAGGAAGCCTGTAGGGTGGCCAAGAAGATAACCTTTTCCACGGCCAAAGCAGTTTTTGGTTTCACTAACCAGAACAACATAGGAGAGATCTTCTACACAGCCATGCAAGCAGTCCCGGCGTTCCTGCCGTCTGTAATGGGTGGAAAGAACATGCCGTGCCTGATACCACATGCCATAGACCAGGATGCGCATTTCAGAGTATCGCGTGATGCGCTGCCGAAACTTGGATACTACAAGCCTGCTTCCATCCACAGCGTTTTCCTTCCGGGTCTTGGAGGTATGGTAGAGCAGGGCAAGATGTCTTCTTCTGAGGAACAGACCGCTATTTTTACGACCGATAGCCGCGATACAGTAAAAACCAAGATAACAAAGTACGCATTTTCCGGCGGCCGGGATACTGTAAAAGAACATAGAGAAATGGGAGGCAATCCGGACGTTGACGTTTCTTATCAATGGCTGAGGTTTTTTGAGGAAAATGACAAAAAATTGAAGGACATTTACCAAGACTATAAGACAGGAAAGATGCTTACGGGCGAGCTGAAAGAGATTTTGATAGGCAAGTTGAACAAATTCTTAAAGGACCACCAGTCAAGCAGAGAAAAGGCTAAAAACAAGGTCGATAAATTCATTTTCGAACAATGATATTTTCAATCCTGTTGAACACAGATTTTATGTGAACGTTGAACGGAGAATATCTGCAATATAATTCGGTATCGCCTTTAAGCAGGGCTTTGTGGGGGTCGTGCCCTTTGATTTTTGTGTACGCACCACCTATTTCTCCAGGCGTATGCGAATCTGAGCTAGCCACGAAAGTCACATTTTTATTTTTGAATTTCTTTCTGGTCATTTCATCCCCCTCCCTGAAAATGGTTCTTGCATTAAATGCCTCTATGCAATCAAACTCTACTTTGAAAGCATCGTCGCCTACATTTTTCCTGTATTTGTCAAACGGATGAGGTATGACTGTTATGCCGCCCCTGGACTTTATTTCGTCTATAGCCTCTTCCAATGATGTGTGGTCTTTTATTTTTTCCTCTACAAAAAGTCCTATCAGATGGCCGGATTTGGTCGTAACCTCTATTCCAGGTATGAACTCCAAACCGTTCTTTGAAAACACAGCCTTAGCACGATTTAGATTGACTACTGTGTTGTGATCTGTCAGAGCCGAACCGTCTAGGCCCCTTTCTTTCAATAGCTTGGCTATTTTTTCGACACTCAGGTTAGAATCCAGAGAAACGTTAGAGTGAACATGCAGGTCCAGTTTCATAATCATCTACAAATAACATTACACAAGTCATTTCTAGTTAAATTGTAATCCGGCAGTTTCGAAACATCCACGTTGTAAATAGTGTTGTTTATAACCAAAAGGAAGCCTTTTATTTCCGCGTTCTCTTTTATTTTTGCCGACAAGCCGGAATTTAATTCATAGAGCATTGGCACCAGTTTTATTAGAAGAACAGAAATAATGAAAACTACGAGAACGCTGTAAGTCAACGATAGAATAATCCTTCTTTTCACAATCTTATTTTTTTTCAACAACATCGAAGGAACTAACAATACAAGGCTGATTATCGTTGACGATACAAGTGGCAGTATTATGTCATAGAATAAAACAGAAAACAACAAAGAAACTATGATAATAGAAGATAAGATAAGAATAGAAACTTTATCCATTTTTAATACGGTTCTAAAACCTACATAACGTCTGTCAATTTTGTAAGTCAAAACATAAAATCCGGCGATGCCTATGAAAATCCAACGGGGAACAGAATCGAAATTTGTCCCTTGGGCGAACCATCCGAGAGAAACTTTAATTAATTGGATGGTGAACATGTTTAGAATTACAAAATAAGATATTCTCTTTAATGCGCGGTTAGTGTGCAAAGTGTTTAGAAAAACAGATGACATTACAAGTAATAGAAACAGCTCTCCTACAAAATATGCCACAAATAGTCCAATCAGCAGCAAAGACACGGAGAACAAAAGCAGATTCTCCTTCGGTGCAATGTTTTTGAACAGCGGTGATTTTATGTACAGGGTTTTTTTTATTTTCACGTTCCTGTCCTTGATATCTGTCTTATAGTCTATGAAATCGTTTAAATAATACACAAATGTGTAAGATAGCAAAAAAGACGTCAGTCCCAGAAAAAATTTCATGTAAGAAAACTTATTTAAAAAAATGAAGAAGAACAAAGAACCCAAAATGTATTGCAGCGCGTTTCTCGGCAAAAGTAGAGGATAAAACAAGTAAACCAGATTCCTGTAATATTTCATAACGACACCTAATAATCATTTTCTAATGAGGGGTTTATTAACATTTTAATACAGTCCAAATATTTAACCGACTAGCCGAAAATATAATTATGTCGCAGCTATTTTACAAAAACTTTAGCATACTTTATGACATTTTCATGTTTTCTTACAAACAGTATGCTAAGAAAGTCGCTAAATTCGTAAGTTCTAGAACAAAACCGGGTTTCACAATAGCAGAAATAGGTGCCGGTACCGGCATAGTATCCAAAGAGGTGGTAAAACTGACAAGTCCTTCTGTCACGTTTTTCGTAACTGATTCGTATGCTAACATGTTTAGTAGGGCAAAGAAAAAA
>CAYJRO010000076.1:0-5297 GCA_964372425.1 uncultured archaeon | reverse complement strand
CGGTCTTGGAAAAGGAATCTGCACAGCATCCATCGCAAAGCTTCTTCAAACACGCGGTTTTAGCGCCACTGCGATGAAGCTGGACGGTTATCTTAACTTCGATGCCGGAACACTTAGGCCGACCGAGCACGGCGAAGTGTGGGTCACGGATGACGGCGGCGAGATAGACCAGGACCTCGGACATTACGAAAGATTTCTGGACATGAACATCTCTAAAGAGAACAACACGACGTCCGGCCAGATTTTCTGGCAAGTTGTAAATAACGAGCGCGAAGGCAGATATCTGGGCAAAACAGTCCAGCTCATACCCCATGTGACGGATGAAATCAAAAGAAGAATCAGAACCGTGGCTGGAAAGTCGAAGGCAAAGTTTGTAGTCGTGGAGATAGGAGGCACCGTGGGCGACTACGAGAATGTCCTGTTCATAGAGGCTGCAAGGCAGATGAAGTTTGACGGCGAAAAAGTTTTGTACATGCACACGACCTACCTTCCCGTTCCCATGCACATAGGCGAGCAGAAGACCAAGCCCACGCAGCTATCGGTGAGGCAGCTGATGTCGATGGGAATACAGCCGGATATGATAATCTGCAGGTCTGAAAGGCCCATAGACGACGTGAGAAAGGAGAAGATAGCCATGTTCTGCAACGTGGACAAGAGGGATGTGATTTCCAACCCGGATGTGGAGAATGTGTATGAGATGCCGCTTATATTTGAGGAGCAGAATATGGGAAAGAGGATGCTGCAGAAGCTGGGCTTGGCAGACAGGAAGCCCGACCTAAAAGAATGGGAGAGTCTCGTAAAGAAAGCAAAGTCCCTCAAGAAGGAAGTCAGGATAGGCATAATAGGGAAATATTTCGACACAGGAGCATTCCAGCTGACAGATTCCTACATTTCAGTCATAGAAGCGGTCAGGCATGCTGCGTGGAAAAATGGAATAAAGCCTAAGATAGAGTGGATAGACGCAAAGCAGTTCGAGGACGATCCGAAGAAGCTTTCTGTCTTGGATGACCTGGACGGCATTATTGTTCCTGGCGGTTTCGGTGCAAGCGGCGTGGAGGGAAAAATACTTGCAATAAGGCATGCCAGGGAGAACAACATACCCTTCCTAGGTCTGTGCTATGGCCTGCAGCTGGCGGTGATAGAATTTGCAAGGAACGTCTGCAAGCTGAAGGACGCGCACACCACAGAAGTAGAACCGAAGACCAAACATCCTGTCATAGACCTGCTGCCATGGCAGAAGGAGATAATAGAAAAGTCCAAGTATGGTGCCACCATGAGGCTTGGCGGACAGAAAGTGAAGATTGTCCCGAACACTTTGGCTCACAGGCTGTACGGCAAATCAGAGGTTGTTGAAAGATTCCGTCACAGGTATGAAATAAACCCGCAATATGTGAAGACTCTAGAGGAGAGAGGTTTTGTGTTTTCCGGTCAGACGTCCGACGGCAAGATAAGTCAGATAGGAGAACTGCCGAACCACAAGTTTTTTGCCGGAAGCCAATACCATCCAGAGCTTACTTCGAGACCGCTTAGACCCAATCCACTCTTCGAAGGATTTATAAAAGCCTGCCGTTCCTGATTACTATCAAGACCTTTCCTCTTTCACAGTGTTCCTTGAATATTGGTTTACGTCTGCCCCGAGGCTCTTTGGACCGAAACCCAGAGGCAGAATATACTCCATCTGGGTTATCATGACTTCTCCCTTGTCCTTGGCCATTATAACAAAGCACGGGTCGGCCTCGAACTCCTTGGTTACTTGTCTACAGTTGCCGCACGGGGTTATGAAATCCTCGTCCGCTGCTTTCCTCAGCTCGTCTGACATGGAGTAGTCAAACCCGCCCACTACGGCATATGCGAGAACTTTCCTGTAGCCGTTGGATACCGCACTCGGCACGGACGTCCTCTCTGCGCACAGAGTAGCACCATAGGACGCATTCTCCACGTTGCATCCTTTGAACATCTTTCTATCACCAGTTGTATTTTCAGCCAAAGCCGCGCAGCCTACATTGAAATGGGAATACGGGGCATAGGAAAGTTCCCTTGCCTCCCTCGCGCCTCTTATCAATTCTTTAACTGTCCTGCTTTCTATCCTGTGAGAGCGCAATTCAAAATAATCATGCCCGTCAAGCTCGTCCTCCTTCACCAGTAGCGCCTTTTCCAGCTGAACCATCTCGTCCAGGGGCTGCTGGTTTTTCAAATCTTCCAATACAGCTTCCCAATTAGTATGCTTTTCACTAAAATCCATGACAGTCACTTCTTTTTACTGAATTTAATTAAATGATAAAACTATTTATGCTTTCTAGGCAAGTTTCTCTAAAGCGCTTTTGGTCCAAATGACCAGCCTTCCTGGAGCAGCTCCTGGAGCCAGCACTTCCGCAGAAAGGTTCTCCACCTTGCATACATCGCATCCCAAGACATTCTTCGCGGCCCTGCCCAGTTTCTTGCCGTCTGTAACGACAAACAGCGGGCCGGTCTTCGTCTTGTACTTGCGGTTTCTGGATTTCCCCCTCCCTGCCCTGACTTTCCTCTGTGAAGTCCTTTCCAGTTCCTTGCCTAGTCCTACCTTGCTTAAAAATTCAACCAACTCTTTTGTACTGGACACCTTTTCTATATCGTCTTTAACGACTATAGGCAGCGACTTGACATCCTCTACCCTGTGCCCCCTTCTCAAAACCAGCTCCCGTTTGGATGTCGCGGCGATAGCAGACCTCACGGCCTTTTTTCTTTCCTTGTCGTTCACCTTCTGTTCCCATACCTTCTCTATTTTTGGCGGATGTGCTGCCCTGCCGCCTACGGCCTGCGGAACCGTCCTTACAGACCACATAAGGTGCGGCGAAAGCTTCCCATGCAGCCTCGGCAGCCTCGCCATTTCCCTGTTCATCATAGACCACCTGTGCCTGCGGTAGCCATGGTAATGGGCAGAGCTTCTCATTCCGGCCATGGGATCTGTCCCATAAGCCTGCCTCCTCTTGCTCTGGCTTGACAAGACAGCCCTCAGTATCAAGTCTTCTCTAAGGGGCTCTGAAAATATCACTGGAAGTTCCATCTTATCCACAGCCTTGCCGCTCAAATCAAAAACATCTATCTGCATTCAAAACACCTTACCTTAAAATCTCCCTGACCTCCAGAGGAGTCACGTTGTACGGCCTGGTCGGGTTCCTGAGCATGACCAGCCTTTTCTTTGCCCCCGGTACCGAGCCTTCCAGAAGCACATAGTCGGATTTTACAAGCCCGTATCTTACAAAGCCATTGCTGGGATTGACCTCCTTCGCGTCGCCAATCTTAAGGATCTTTTTGTTGAACTCGGTCCTTGCATGGAAGCCTGTCTGTCCTGCCATAGGAAGAGTGTGCCTCACCTTTCCGGGTGCCTGCTGTCCTAGGGAGCCGATGTGCCTGACCTTCTTCTTGGAGTGCCTGTCCAGCATCCTTACGCCGAACCTCTTCACTGGACCCTGCATGCCGTGGCCTTTCGTGACAGCTATCGTGTCTATCAGTTCGCCTTCCTTAAAAATGTCCGACACTTTCAATTCCTTTCCCAAGGCGGCCTTTGCATAATCAATCTTTTCCTTCACGTTCTTGCCCCCGACCTCCACCTCGAATATTTCCGGGGTCTTCTTGTCGTTGCCTGACAGCCTTGGCTGGGTGGATACTATGAGTCTTAGCGAGCTGGCCTTTTCCGCCAAACCTTCCAGCTTCTTGAGCATTTCTTCCGCCTTGAAGCTCTTGGCGGTCAGTTTTCTGTCAGTATATTTTGGCAGGTCCTTTGTCCATGCCTCGCCGACAGCTTTCAATCCCTTCACGGTCTTTTCATACAGCCTTATGCCCAAGACCTTCAAAGGAGGACAATCCAGGACCGTTGCCGGCCTGACAATCTCCAGGCCGAATGTAGGAGAGCCTTTCTTGTTGTCGAAGACCACGCAGTTGACCATGCCCGCTTTGTATCCCGCGAATCCTAGGGGCTTTAGCTTGTCGCTTTCCTTGGCATTCATCTTAGGATAAATCCTTTCAGCCCTTACTCTGGGCCAGTATCCCATCGACCCTCTTCTGGGCCTCCTTCTTTCCGGCATATCACATCACTTCAATACTGTTTAATGGCAGTTAAATAAATTGTTTTGCAATCGATGCTTTTAAACCTAATATCAACGCCATTGCCAGAAATCAGGAAAAACGCACAGAAATGCTTAAATCAAGTACAATAGAAAATTATTAAAGGTGTGATATGTTGATAATCAGGAGGCTAGTGGTTTTAACTGCGCTAATATTCGGTTTCATCATACCCATGGCTTCCGCTGTGGACTGCGGCACAATAAGCACCAATACTGTGTTGAATCAGAGCATAGTGACAAACTCCACATGCTTTACCATAACTGTCGACAACGTGACCCTTGACGGTAACGGCTTCACCATAACCAGCAACGGCACCGGCTACGGTGTGGATGTTGTTGGAAGAAGAAATGTCACAATAAAGAATTTCGGCATTATAGCAAATTTCTCCAGAGGGATAAATGGAGCCAACATGGACAACTCGACTATATTCAACAACACCATAAAAAGTGCCAATGTCACTCAGGGTTATGGCATAGACCTGAACTCCTTTTCAGACTATAACAACATCTCTTACAATAACATAACTACTGTGGGATCTGAAGGAAGCGGAATAGCCCTGTTTTCGTCCAGTTACAATACTATAAAGTCAAACAACATAACAACTTTACATACGTTCCTTGCCTACGGGATAGAAAGCTATTCGGCGACTAGTCTTACAGTTTCTGACAATATAATATCAAGCAGCTCATCAGGTGTGTACCTTTCTAGTTCAAATTACACGTCATTTTTTTCCAACAACGTGACCTCAACCGGCGTGGGCATACAGTTCAACAGCGCATATTATCTCAACGTTTCCTCTAATGTAATCAGCACCTCTGGCAGCTCCTCCCATGGTCTTTTGGATAACTGCTGCACACCCGCTTCTAATAACGTATTTTCATCCAATAAAATAACAACAGCGGGGTCAAGCGCCAACGGGATTTACTTGTACGAGGGTCTGAACAATACTTTCACTAACGACCAGATAACAACCGGTGCCGCCGCTGACATAAGGACGGATGCAGCTGAGTTAATTCTTGTGAATACCACTTTTGATAAGAGTTCCATTACGTTTGGCGGGGCAGCGACAGGCAATGTGACAGTCAAATGGTATCTTGATGTTACAGTTAAAAACAAAGCCAGTAATGCAGTTGAGAGCGCTGCCGTGAATATAACCAATACGACCTCTGGTGCAGTGTTTAGCGGGCTGACTG
>CAYJRO010000075.1:0-5300 GCA_964372425.1 uncultured archaeon | reverse complement strand
TTATCCTGCTGGTCCGGCCGAGCCTCTCGCTCTCCACCAGCCCCCTTTCTCCAAGGCTCTTTATCACCCTGCTAACCTTTGCTTTCGACAGGTTGGTGTCCTGGACAATCTTCTTCTGGTTCACCGTGCCTCCGGCCTTGACTATGGAATCCATCACAGCCTTCTCATACTTGTCCAGCACCGAGAGTATGACGTCCTTTGGCTTCCTGAGCCTCCTGATGACCACAAACGACACTATAGTGGCTGCAACAGCCCCTACGATGAAAACAAGGTAGTTGGACGGTCCTGCTGCCAGTTCCAGCGGCTCGTAGACCATCTGAAGCTTGAGTGGGTCGCCGCCGCTCACGTTGAAGATGTTCCAGGTTACTATTATCCTCCTGCCGTCGCTGATGGTCTGGTAGCCTGCCGGCAGTATGGGGTAGGCGCCGGGGTCGTTGGCCAATATCGTGCCCTCCGGCAGCCTTATAGAAAGGAATACAGAGTCCAGGTTCCTGTTTATGCCAAAGTCGCCGTTGAAATAGAACCTGTTTTCCAGCATTCTGACCATATCCTTCGTAGAAAAGGTGATTTCCAGGTTCCTCTTGTCCTGCGTCAGGGAAAGAGAGCAGTTTATCTTGCTTGCGGCAGCTGACTCGGTAGTACATGTGACGGGTCCGGCATTGCTGCTAGCCTTCAAGCCGCTGACCTTGCCGAAGAATATCATGTTGAAGTTGCTTATGACCTCCGAAAAGGTGATTGACATCTTCACGTCCACGCTTCCGTCGAAATTTACCACGTTTTCCACACCATAATATGAGACTTGGGAGTCTGCGGGGGGGGCGAGAACAATCACCAGCAATATGATTACGGCTATGGCAAATGTCTTCATAAATAAAAGAGATATGCTATAGAGCTTATTTGTTCATTATGACATTTATCCTCAGGCCGCAGCTGGGGCATCTGTCTCCTATCAGGTCTATCTCTTTCACGACTCCGTCGGCCCTCTTGATGACTGTGTGGTTGCAGTTGTAGCATATGGTATTCTCCCTGCCGTCAAGCCCCCTGGCGAATATGTGCCTCAGCCCCCCGCTCTTCGCCTCCTGATAGTATTTTTCCAGAAAGTGTATGGTCGCCTTCGGGGCATGGCCGGTATTCAACAGTGTCAGGTGTAGGGGAGTGTGGGCGTCCACCTCTGAGACTATGAACTCCACGAACTTCCTGAATGCCTTGAGGTCGTCGCCTATGTGCGGGATTATGATATTCGATATCTCGGTGTGTATCCTGTGCTTTTTCATCTGCTTCAGGAAGATCCTTATCGGCTTTATGTCGTTGACGGCGCAGTGCTTCCTGTAAAAGTCCCTGTCAAAAGAGCCGTAAATCTCGACCGTCACAGCGTCCAGTATCTTGTTTATCCTTTTGTTTATCTCGTTTGTGGCAAATCCGTTGGTTACAAGGATGTTTGCCACGCCGCCTTTCTTGTTGACCTTCATGATCTCTATGGCATACTCCATCTCCACAGTGGGGTCGCCGCCGCCGAAAGTCACGGAATCGGTCTTGCTGTTTACTATCTCTCTGACCATCTTTCCGACAGGAACATCCTTGCCGTTCTTGGGGGCTTCCTTAAAGTCCAGCTTGAAGCTGGAGCCTACGGTCTGCACGAAAAGGGTCTTGGAACCGGGATAAAAGTGGTATATCGGGACGTCCTCTATGCTCGTCATGCCGTAGGAGGCCACCTTTCCATAGTTAAGGGAATACAGCACATTCCCGACGTTCTTCCTAACCTCGCAGTAGCCAAGTTTTCCCTTGGGTATGAAGCACTTCCAGGAGCAAAGGTCGCACCTGATACCGCTCCTTTCCTTGTGCCAGAAAGAAGCCTCAGAACCATCGATTTTAGCCAAGAAACCACCTTATTGATAATATTATTTGGCGGAGCTTTGTAATAATGTTTAAGTGTAGCCCCAGTAGCTCAGTCGGCAAGGATTCGGCATAGAGCAACTGCTTCGTACCTTCCAGAGGAAAAGCAGTGGGTCGGGAGTTCAAGTCTCTCCTGGGGCTTTCTCGGGCTTTTTTTTGAAGTATGCGGCCAGAAAGATAAGCACAGCCCCCTTCACAAAAAATATCATGGAGACGAACCATACAAGAAAACTGTCGTTCATGTCAAGCTTGCCATAAAAAGCGGTGACAGTGGAAGTTGAAAAGAAGCCTATCTCGCCGGCAAGCACGATAGCCAGTCCGGCTACAAGAAGCAGGTTTCTGAAATCCAATTCCTTGTGGGGAGGCATAATTAAATTTCGTATTTGCATTTGATAAGCTTTTCCTCCAATTGCAAGAACCAACAATTAAAAACATGGGAGGCGAATCTAAGACTATGATAAAGTTCATAACAAACAATCCCATCTGCTTCATAGAGGAGGAAAAGGCACTGGTAATCTCTGACGTACATATAGGACTTGAGGCCGAGCTGTTCCAATACGGTATAATCATACCCAACCAGGCGGAAAGCTTCCTGAAGACCTTGTATTTTGCCATAGGCCTCACCAAAGCCAGAAAGCTGGTGATCCTAGGAGACTTGAAGCACAAGGTTCCGGGGACAAGCATGAGAGAGCTCAGGCAAATACCTCCCTTTCTGGAGAAATTGATGGAAAAGGTCAAAGTATTCTTCTGCAAAGGGAACCATGACGACAACATAGAAATTATCTTGCCAGACGGCGTAAAAGTCTGCGGCAGCGGCGGCTTCAAGATGGGAAAGTACGGCTTTTTCCACGGTCATGCCTGGCCGGACAGGGGGCTGATGGGCTGCGACCACCTGTTCATGGGGCACTTGCAGCCAGCCGTTGAGTTCGTAGACAGCTTCGGTCACAGAGATGTGGAGCAGGTTTGGGTGAAAGCCAGACTGAATGACAAACCCATTAAGAAAAGGTATGGGCTCAAAAAGACAGGAAAGCTGAACTTGATAGTGGTACCCGCTTTCAACAGGCTGTCGGGCTACTTCGTATTGAATTCCAGAAATGGAAAGAAGCTGACAGGCCCCATGTTCAACAAGAGCATTCTGGATGTAGGCAAGTCCAGGCTGTACATGCTTGACAGCACCTATCTTGGGACCTTGGAGGAATTCGTTAAAAGCAAGTAAAGCGTTTCAAATCTCTTTAAATTAGCGAAAACAAAAAACTAAAATAAAGACACGCTGGTATAGTTCAGCCTGGCTAGAAGGCCAAAATAGCATACACAATCTGGTGCAGGCGGCGCTCATAAACTTATGAGCTCTGATACAAAGATGAAGAAGGTGAATCGCCGAGGTCTCGGGTTCAAATCCCGGTACCAGCACATTTCATTAAAGTGGTGACATGACGGAAACAAATTTAAACAAATACGTTTCCCACAAGTATTTTATGGTTCAAACCTCGCCGCCAGCATCAATAATTAACAATCAAGCTATCAAGCTGCTGTCTAATCTAGCACACGATCTTACTGCGAAAAGCAATTACCTTTTCGCACTACCAACGCGAATACTGTTGTTATGTATTTAAGACCTTTTACAGCAAGCCGTTTTATGTACACCAATATGAGCAAAGAATACGTATAACATCAGCACTTGAAAACCCTAGTGTAATATAAAGCTTTTAATAAAACCTTTCTAATATATTATTATGGATTTAAGACCTATCATTAAAGAGCAGAGAGAAGAACTTGAAAATATAGAGAAAAGAGAGAAAATAATAAGCCGCCAGTATTTGTCCGAAGCTAAGAATTCCCTAAAGCATCCCAACATACTTGCTGTGATAGGCGTTAGAAGATGCGGCAAATCAGTCTTTTCCTATCTGATTGCCAAGGACGGTAAGATGGGTTATGTCAACTTTGATGACGAAAGACTTTCTGACATTGAAGCTAAGGATTTGAATAGAGTTCTTGAGGCATTTTACGATCTTTACGGCGACGTAGATTACGTTATTTTGGATGAGATACAAAACATAGAAAAATGGGAGCTGTTCGTCAACAGGCTGAGAAGAACCAAGAGAGTCGTAATTACAGGCAGCAATTCAAACATGCTTTCGAGCGAATTGTCCACCAACATAACCGGAAGGTATATAGATATACATCTTTTCCCATTCTCGTTCAGAGAGTTCCTTGATTTCAAGGGCTTCAATACATCAAAAGCTTACACTACCAGAGAAAAGGTGGGGATTTTGAAGCTTCTCGGCGAATACTCCGAACTCGGCGGTTTTCCAGAAGCATACAAGTTCGGCAAGGCGATGTTGACAAGGATTTACAATGACATAATAACAAAGGACATACTGCTTAGGCACAAAGTGAGGAAGCTGGAGGACTTGAGGAATCTTGCCAAGCACCTTATAACAAATTTTTCAAGGGAAATAGTCTACAGCAGGCTATCCAAAACACTCGGAGTCAAGCACGTATCCACTATATCCAACTGGGTGTCTTACCTCGAAGAGTCGTTCTTGATTTTTAAATTGGAAAAATTCGATTTTAAGCTTAGGCAGCAGTTCTTGTCACCAAAGAAGATATACTGCATAGACACAGGACTTGTAAACGCCGTAAGTTTCATGACTTCTGAAAATATCGGCAGGATTATGGAAAACCAGGTGGCCATAGAGTTGTGGAGGCGCAAGTCGACTGGTTTTGGCGAAGTTTATTATTGGAAGGACTACCAACATCATGAAGTAGACTTTGTTCTGAAAGAAGGCTTAAAGGTGAAGCAGTTAATTCAGGTAACATACGCTTCTGCCAAAGACGAGATAGAAGAAAGGGAGGTCAAATCCTTGCTGAAAGCCAGCAAAGAACTGAAATGTAGAAACTTGTCTGTGATAACCTGGGATTATGAAGATGAGAAAAATGTGAAAGGCAGTAAGGTTAAGTTCGTCCCACTGTGGAAATGGCTGTTGGAATGAGCACACGGCTGACTTTTTCTGTTTCAAATCTCGCTGCCAGCACAAATAAATCTAATTTTGCGGTGCGATGTAACATTTATATGGTTAAACTAACTTTATAATATTATGATAAATCGTAAAGATAACTTAATGATATTAATAAATGAATTTTGGGATAAAAATCTCCCGGACACAAAGGAAAGACTAATCGGTCTGGATACAAATAGCAGCTTGATCTGTGACATCATAGGCCCTAGGAGATCAGGGAAAACATATTTAATGTTCTTGGCTATTAGTAAATTAGAAGACTCTGGCGTGAAACGAAAGCAGATAATATATATAAACTTTGAGAACAGAAGACTGCTACCTTTAAGCAACGAATACCTAATCGAGCTAATTGAGATAATACATCAAGAAGAATTGTTATTCGACAGG
>CAYJRO010000074.1:440-5413 GCA_964372425.1 uncultured archaeon | reverse complement strand
GTAGATAGATTCATAGGCCAGGAAAGGGAATTTTCCATAATGACTTATCCTAGGACCGGTAAATACGAGGGAAGAACTCTGCTGAAAATATTGATGGGCGACGAGACACAATTCGCGGCAGAGATGACTTATAAATACTGGAGGAACTATCTGCGAAGCACAGCCGAAACGGAGCTTCTTTACAACAATCTCTTCACAAAGGACATGGTGAAAGAAGACATATCCATACCAGAAATAATGCACGATGCCGAACCGGCTGAATACAGCTTAAGGAAACACTTCACACCAGATTCTAACTCCTTATACAAAGGCAACCCCCCACTAGGAATAAACGGCGGTAAGCTAAAGTTCACCTACAGGACAGGCGGCACGGTAGGATTAGAGCTATATGATTTATCTCAAGAAAACGACATGTCAGGAACGTATGAGATGATTTTCACGGACGAGTCGAAGCACGACACAAAGAGCAGGATGTCCACTGTGGTCAGGCTTAAAAAAACAGGTTTGCTAAGATAGATATTTCTAGAAATCTAAGCACTTTCGTCAATCTCTTTTCCAGTGTACACAAGAAGTGTGCCTTTGCCGTTATACCAGTGCTTGATTCTCTGTGAATCAAGGAAGGGTTTTAGCATGTCGTTATAGAGTTCTCTAGCAGTGTTTGTCCTTCCAAGATGATACATCTTGACTTCATACATTTTCTCTTTATGCTGCCTGGATACTTCTTTTGCCTGTTCTTCGTCGTATACTTGGACAGTGAAATCCTCGGTCAGCCAAACCAAATCCGCTACCATGCAACCACTAATAGTATAGAGCTTTTAATCTTTAAATGCTTTCAAGATACGGCCAGTCGTTTTTATAAGCAAAATGCGATAAAATTCAATCTATGAAAGCCTACATCGTCACTACCATAGTCGGAGTGTTCGCAGTAGACGACATGAACAAGGTCATCTCCTTCAGGCCTTTCCAGAAAGACCCGTTCGCCATAGCCGACAAGATCAAGGACTCCAACACCGAGCTCTTGTTCGAGGAAAAGGAACTGTATGAGGAAACGAAGAAAAGAGGATACAGGCACGTAGTATTCGGCAGAAAAAAGGAAAGTGTGGAGGAAGCGGAAGCCGACAATCACGCTGAAAAGTTCATCAGGGAAAACCTCTTCAGCCTTGCTATAAAGTACAATGTTGTAAAAGACAGGTTGGAATTCAATCATCTGGTATCCAAGGTGAACATCGAGCTTACTAAAGGGGAGATAAAAAAAGCTGTCAAGAAGGATTCCATCATTGTACAGGTCAATGGGGCCGTAGAGGAGACCGAAAAGGCGGCCAACATCATGATAGAAAGGCTTAGGGAATGGTACGGCCTGCACTTCCCCGAGATGGACAGGGCAGTCAACAGCCACGAGAAGTTTGTAAAGCTTGTGGAGAAGTTTGGGAGGAGGGAAAAGATAGACGATTATCAGCTGAGAAGGCTGGCCGAAAAGAGCATAGGAATAAACATTTCGGATGCCGATGCGGCTATAGTACAGTCGTTCGCTTCGGAGATCCGCAGGCTGCAGGAGATGAAAACGGGCTTTCAGGATTATCTTGAAAGACTGCTGAGGGAGGTCGCACCCAACTTCACGGCCATAGCAGGCACGAACATAGCCGCAAAGCTTCTTTCAAGGGCCGGCGGGCTGGATAAATTGGCCAGGATGACTTCCAATACCATTCAGCTTTTGGGCGCCGAGAAGGCCTTGTTCCGCTTCCTGCACTCGAAAGGCAAGGCAAGGTCGCCAAAGTACGGAACCATCTTTTCACACCAGCTGATACAGAATGCGCCTGATGAGAAGAGAGGGAAAATTGCAAGAGTGCTGTCGTCCAAGCTGTCGATGGCTGCCAAGATAGACTACTTCTCTCAAGACAACAAGGCCGACGACCTCAAGAGGAATCTGGAGGCCAAAGTCAAGGAAATATTGGAATCCAAAGAAAGCCACGATAGAGAAAATGTTGGGTAAAAATTAGCAAATCATTGATGTTTGCGCCGCAATGCCTAAAAAATTTAAACGATAAAATAGACGGCGTGAAATCTATTATTTATGAGTGTCGGAAGAACGAAGTTCGATGGAATATTCAGGGTCGATGGCAGGCTAGCTACAGTCAACCTCATTCCGGGTTTCAGAAGCTCCAATGAAAATCTGGTGTCTTCGGAAGGCACAGAATACAGGACATGGGACCCTCACACATCAAAGCCAAGCGCAGCTATGAAGAAAAACCTGAAAACATTCCCTCTCACATTAGGCATGAAAGTATTGTATCTCGGGCTGGCTGAGGGAAAGACGGCATCCTTCTTCAGCGACATCGTGGGTCGCGAGGGTGTTGTATACGGTGTAGAGATATCCGAAAGGAGCATACGCGAGGCGATACCCATGTGCGAAAGGAGGGGCAACATTATACCAATCTTGGGAGATGCGCGTATGCCCGAAACTTACGGGAACAGTATTTTCGAAAAAGTTGACATGATATATGAGGATGTGGCAAGCGACGACCAGACAAAAATAATGATAAGAAACTGCCAGAAGTTTCTGAATCCCAAAGGCTATGCCATGATAGCAATAAAGAGCCAGTCTATCGATGTAACTAAAAATCCCCACGATGTTTACAGAGAATGTTTGAGTCAGCTGTCAGAGCATTTCGAGATTCTTGACAAAGTTGAACTAGACCCATTCGAAAAGCACCATTTGTTTGTTGTGATGCGATACAAGTAGCTGCTCATACGTCGAACCTTTCCAACACCAGCCTCACAGATTCGTTTATCCTGTCACTGTAGCCGAAATTCACAGGTTCGAAGCTATCACCTTCATAGCCTTCTTCAAACCCAGTTTTTAAAGCAACTTTGCACGATTCAGGTATTTCGGGCACTTTAGGTAATTGTGTCTTGCCGTCCATATGAGAAAAAAGAATTGGATAAACCAAATGTTTTATCATATCGTTTTTCTCCTCGGTTTTATTTTGTTTGAAAGGCTCGCCCGAAGGTGCTATAATTCTATCAAAGTCCGTCAACCCAAGCATCAGATTATGGCCACCAAGGTCGTAGACTATAACATTTCCAAGATGGCTTTGGGTACGGTTTGCGTTGGCCACGCCCCAGCACAGACCGTTTTTATGCAGATATCCCAGCAAGTTTCCAGTCAGCCTGCCGAACTGCTCATAAAAGATTCCAACACTGTTTTCCAAGTCCTTATCGTTTATTTCAAATTCCATCAATACCCTGTCATCGTCTAGAAATCCCTTTAATGCACCCCCGTTTGAAAGCTGGCCATCGAAAAGCATCCTGTTGAGATTGAATAAAAACGTATCTGCACGCAAGTCGCTTTCTATTTCAAAAATAGCAGCACTGACACCTTCGTCCCATTCATTTTGATTGTAGTCGAATCTGGCTACAGGTCTGGCACAGCTTCGTATACCATTATGTCTAAAAATCTCATTAACCATACGTATGTTATCCAATTCTTTCATAGCCTGTGTTCTTGTCATGCTACCCAGAGGTTGCTCGTCGCCGGCTTCCTCGTAAACCCATCTTTTTTTGAAATCCACCCCGTCACTTCCGTAGCCGCAGCCCTTTATTTTGTAAAACCCGCCGTCGATTTCTGCTACGGCGCTTCTACCACCGCTGACATAACCCCCCAATCTTCCTATAGGATGCTTCATAAGAGGCTCGGAAAACGGATTATCACTCGAGTAACTCTCTACAACACCATCTACCTCATCAAGCCTGACCCTGCTACATTTGTTGACTAACATAATCAAAGGCTAGTATTTAATCTTTTTAAGCTTTACATCAAACCTCGGGCTTAAATTCTTTCCCGTCATAATTTTAATGGTCAACCATGGTAGAAGGCAATACTGTAAGAAGACGCTTCATCGATGACAGTGACATGGATTTGTCTGTCAGACCAGGTGACGATTTCTTTCAGTACGCAAACGGCGGCTGGCTAGTGGCAAACCCGCTTCCTGCGGAATACAGCAGATACGGGACGTTTGAGATTCTGTCTGAAAGGAACAGGGAGCTTCTGAAGAGGTTGTTCGAGGAGGCCGCGGCGGACACAAGCGCACCAGAAGGCAGCATTGCCAGAAAGATAGGCGATTTTTACAGGCTCGGGATGGACACGGAGAAAATCGACAGGGACGGCATCGGACCGATAAGAGGACTTTTCTCCAGGATAGATGGCATAACCAGCAGGACCAACCTGCAAAGGGAAATGGCATATCTGCGTTCGCAAGGCATATCATCGCTCTTCCAGCCGTACGCATCACAGGACAAGATGAACAGCGAGATGATAATAACCGGCTTGTATCAGGGGGGCTTGGGCCTGCCAGACAGGGACTATTATTTAAAGGAAGACGAGCGTTCGCAGAAAATACGGGAGGAGTATGTGAAGCATGTCGACAAGATGTTTGACATGCTCGGCAAGGATATGGACATCGTGACAGACGTTGCGCAGACCATAATGGAGCTTGAAACCAGGCTGGCTAATGCCTCCATGAAGCTCACAGACCAACGGGATCCGCACAAGACCTACAACAAGATGGATTTGGCCGGGCTGCAGCAGCTGTCCTCTGGCATTGATTGGGGCAGCTATTTCAGGGACTTGGGCCTGCCGGAACCCGGTGACATAAACGTGGCTCAGCCGCAGTTCTTTGCAGAAATCGGAAGAGTGATGCAGGACCTGAATGTCGAAGACTGGAAATCGTATCTCAGATGGAAGTTGATAAGCGGTGCGTCAAGCTACATTAGTTCGAAGTTTGAGAACGAAGATTTCCATTTTTACAAAACCGTGTTGTCTGGCGTCACTAGGATGAAAGAGCGGTGGAAAAGGGTGGTCGGCTTGGTGAGTAGCGAACTGGGAGACGCCGTAGGCAAGCTTTATGCGGAAAAATATTTCCCCCCAGAGGCTAAGGCCAAGATGCTCGAACTCGTAGGCAATCTCAGGTCAGTCA
>CAYJRO010000074.1:0-430 GCA_964372425.1 uncultured archaeon | reverse complement strand
AAAATAGAGAATCTTGAATGGATGAGTAGCCAGACGAAAACCGAGGCATTGAAGAAGCTTGACAGCATGAACGTCAAAATAGGCTATCCGGACGAATGGATAGACTTTTCAACACTTGAGATAGCGTCTGATTCTTATGTATCGAATGTTTTACGGGCCAGCAATTTTTATTTCAAGCGCATGCTGGACAAGATAGGAAAGCCCGTGAATAGGAAAGAATGGCACATGACACCACAGACTGTAAACGCTTATTACAGCCCGAACAACAACGAAATAGTTTTCCCGGCTGGAATATTGCAGAGGCCTTTATTTGATTTCGAAGCTCCCGATGCCCTTAACTACGGAGGTATCGGCGGAGTCATCGGCCATGAACTTACTCATGGGTTCGACGACAAGGGCAGTCAATTCGACGAGAAGGGAAATTTGAAAG
>CAYJRO010000073.1:0-5506 GCA_964372425.1 uncultured archaeon | reverse complement strand
GTCTGGGGCATTACCAGCAAAAAACAAGTAAATTATAGATTTTACTTTGTTTGTATAAGTTGGTCCAGGCGGGTTATTACCACCGATTACTAAAGTTGGTGTTCCAGGCGGCGTCCTATCTACAGTAAAACTGGTCTGATTGTATTTTCCCCACCTGTTGTCGGAATTCCTGCATCGCACATATGCTGTGTGGTTGCCTTCAGATAAAGAAGACGTGTTGAAAGCGGCCCAGACATTTTCCAGATTGGAATTGAAAGAGCCGTCCACGGCACTCATCTGCGTGGCAGTGCCGTTGTCTAGGTTGTTCTCGGCCGTGATAATCTTGCCGAAAAGCTGGTCCTCGGAGCATGTGGCATTTATGGATATGTTGCCGTTTGTAACACTCGGCGAGACTACTGTGTTGTTGGTCTTGGGCGGAGTCAGATATTTTATTGTCCTGTCCATCAGAGTCCTTCTGGTGAAAGAAGACCCTATGCCCTCAAATGCGAAAGAATAAAAGACGGTCTTCCACAAGCTGTTGTTGCTTCTTATGATTCCTGGGGGGTTAGTCCTGGTGCCATATGGAGGTTGAGTATAGCTTCCTGGGAAAGATGAAGAATTGACTATAGACTGGTTGTAAGCTGGATAAGGATCCATCCTGTCCGGCATATGGTCGGTGTAGGAACCATTGGTTATTTTTATCTCATTTGTGCTGTTGAAACCATCACCTATTGGGTCGCCTATGCTGCCCTTTGGTTGTTGGCTGGCTGTGGGCGGCGCAGAAAAAGATGTCCAGTAACTTACATTGAAGTACTTTTGTATAAACTCCTCTGCGAACTGCGCACGCGCATCATATCCTGGGTGTTCACCTGTGAGGAAGAAACTACCGGTGCCGTTGGCGAGGTAAGTGCCTATGCTAGTCCTGTCGTTGTTTGTAAGACCCACTGAGCCAGATGGGTGGTCTGTGTAATCTCTTCCTAAGAACCAGACGATTATGTCATAGTTGTTCAAAGTGCTTAACGGAGGACCATCATCGGCCACACCAGACACATTGTAGCTGTCAAACGAATAGCCGTTGAAACTCAATGCATCGCTGTAGTTGCCATAGATGTTGGAGTTTGGCACCACATGCGAGTCTGCGACAAGCAGTATCCTGAAATCTGCAGCGTTTATAGATACAGACAACATTACGAATGCCACTATTGAAGACAAAAGCAGGCTGTGTCTCATTTACCATCTCTCAATAATTATTTTGTATTTACGCTTTATTTAACGGATAATAATAAGCCTAACAAAATCCAAAGTCTAGTTATGAACAACAAGAGTAATGGGAACGGACGCTATAACAATGCCGGTGAAAGGATAAGCACAGGCATTCCCGGCATGGACGATCTCATGGAAGGAGGCCTTGTGAAAGGTTCTACCAACCTTGTCGCAGGCATGGCAGGCACAGGAAAAACCATATTCGGTTGCCAGTACCTCTGGCACGGCATCCAGAAGGGCGAGAACGGTCTCTACATAACCTTGGAGGAGTCTGCGGAGGATGTGCTGAACGACGTGACCAGGTTCGGCTGGGACTTTCAAGATGCCATAGACGAGGGCAAGTGCAACATAATAGACATGAAATCCATAGACCTGAATGAGCTTAGGACATTTATAGCTAACGAGGCCAAGGCGCTCAATGCCACCAGGTTTGTCTTGGACAGCCTGTCTATAGCCTCGATGAACTGGAAAGGCACGCCGGAAGAGGTCTTCAAGATAAGGATGGGGCTTTTTGACCTGTTAAGAGGCCTGAAGAGCTCCAAATTGACCAGTATACTTATCTCTGAGATGCAGCACGGCAGGCATTCCTTCGGGCCGTTCGGCTTCGAGTCTTTTTTGGTCGACGGCATAATAGTATTGCAGCTTCTCGTTACAGACGCTCCCATCAGGGGAGTGCAGATACTTAAGATGAGAAGGACGAACCACAGCGTCGAGATATTCCCATTCAGCATAGCAGAAAGCGGAATAACGATAAAGAAAATGTAGTAAAGCTTACCTCGCGCCCTCGGCCTCTTTCTCTATCCTGGTCCTGTCCTTTACCGCATCCGACTTGCTCGGGTCGTTGTTGTAGGCGCCCATTATCTCCGCTGCCAGCGTATCCACGATGTTGTCTTTCTTGCCGAAGGATTTCCTGTAAGCAGCCTGCGTTATTATCCTGAGGGCTAAATCCACCCTCCTCTGGGGGCTTGTTATTACAGCCCTTCGTACTATGATGCCGCCTACCTGGTAAGCTGCCGTCTCCTCACGCAAGGCAGAGTTTTCAATCGCTTTTACAAGGACTTCCACCGGGTTTTTTTTAGTGATTTCCTCTATCCTCTCGAAAGCCGCTTTCACAGTCTTGTACTGCTTGATTATCCTGCCGACATTCCTACCGGATGTTATAATATGTTTCCTGCTCCTGTGACCCGACACCATCAGCTTGTTCATCAGCCTTTCCACCACATTCATCTTGGACTTGTAGAACTGTTTCGAAGCAAGCCTGCCGGAAGACTTTGGTATTATGGCGGAGCTGATGTTTATATATGCCCGCAGACCGGGATCATGCACTGTCACGCCTTCTATGGACCATTTGTCAAAAATCCTCAATTCTCCCATGATTCATCACCTGGCCGGTTTCTGCTTCCTCCCTGACACTACCTCGATAAGAGCCACGCCGTTAACTTTGGACACCTTGAACTTTATGCCCACCATGCTTCCCTTACTGCCTCCCTGGCCGCCGCCTATCCTTTCAATAATAACTTCGTCATGTTCGTCTATCTTGTCTATAGCCCCCTCGCCTGGCACGTGGGCTGTCACCTGTATGTTGTTCTTTATAAGCTGTACTCTAACAGCTTTGGTCAGGCCGGATGCGGGCTTTTTCTGCTCTACAGCACGCTTTTCCAGCACTATGCCTCTGGCCTGCGGCGATCCCTCCATAGGATCTCTTCTCCACTGTCTCAATTCTCTGGATTTGTAGGCTGTCTTGTTCCATCTGAACTTCTGCCTTCTCTGCTTCATTTTTCTTCCTGCGAATTCTCCTGCCATATCATATCACCTTATGTTCAGCTCCTTGACGCTGCTGTTCCTCTGTAAGATTTCTTTCAGCATCTTTAAATTTTTACCGTCCCTGCCTATAATTAAAGATTTGTCGGACCTGCCCACCCTGACATTGACCACTAGTCCGCTCTCAATATCGCTTATCTTTATCTCGCCGGCCTTTGGTATAAGGTTGTTGATAAAGGTTTGTATGTCGCTGGAATATTCGAATATCTTTATCCTCTTCTTGATCTTGTTCTCCAGATTCCTGACAGTCCTGCCGTTCTTTCCTATCGCCATCTGGGCCTGGTCCTCCACCGTAAGGAAGTATACCACCCCGCCGTTAACTATGCAGTCCTTGGCTTTCACTCCGGTGAAGTTTTCGAAGATGTTCATGAGTTCTATCGACTCCATGTCAAGCTTTAGTTCCATCAGATCACTTTATAGTCAGGAAAGCTATAGGAAAAGGCCTGCCGCAAAATACACCCAAATCCACGCTGCTTCCGTCGAAAGTCTCCAGACGTACGCCTGCAGAATTGCTGCTGTGAGACACCTCCTTCTTAAGGTTTTCGGGGGCGTTCTTAGCAACTACCACTATCTTAGGCTTGTTGGATTTTACGTATTTGATGGTGTTCCTATAGCCTATGACAAAGTCTCCCGATTTCAATTCGTTCTGTATATCTTCCCTCAGTTCCATCCTAACAGCAACATTTAATTATTTATTACCTGATTAATAAACTTAAGTTTAATTAAAAATAACAGTTTTAATATTTAAGGTGCTTGATGGACAAGAAAGAGGGTGAGTAAATTAGCGAGTAAAGGAATGGTGGAAAGGATAACCGAGATAATGAAGGATCCTGTCAGGATAAGGAATGTCGCTACCTCCAGCCATGTACATCACGGCAAGACGACGCTCACTGACAACCTGATGGCAGGAGCCGGCATGATAGCAGAGGAGATGGCCGGAAAGACGATGTTCACCTGGTTCGACCCCGAGGAAAGGAGGAGGCAGCTTACTGTTTACGGCGCGAACGTCTCGATGGTCCACGAATTCCATGGAACGGATTATCTGATAAACCTTGTGGATACTCCGGGGCACGTGGACTTCGGAGGAGACGTCACAAGAGCCATGAGGGCTGTGGACGGCACCATTGTTCTTATAGATGCTGTGGAGGGTATTATGCCGCAGACAGAGACAGTCTTCCGCCAGGCACTCAGGGAATATGTCAAGCCTGTGCTGTTTGTAAATAAAACAGACAGGCTTATAAGGGAACTCAAGCTTACTCCGGAGCAGATGCAGAAGAGGTTCGAGGACTGGATAAGAGACGTCAACATTCTTATACAGAAATACGCTCCCGAGGAGCTGAAGGAGAAGTGGACAGTCAACGTGCTGGACGGCTCCATAGCTTTCGGATCTGCTTTCAGGAGATGGGCCATTTCCATACCTTACATGAAAAAGACAGGTATGACTTTCAAGGACGTGATAGAGCTTACTGTGTCAGGAAACGAGGAAGAGCTGGCCAGGAGAGCGCCCATGCACCAGATAGTACTGGACATGATAATAAAGCACATGCCCAATCCACTGGAGGCTCAGAAATACAGACTTCCTAGGATTTGGAAAGGGGATTTGAGCAGTCCAATAGGCCAAGATATGATGAACTGCGACCCTAACGGCAAGCTGGCCATGATCGTCACGAAGATGGTTTCAGACCCCCATGTGGGATTCGTGGCTACTGCAAGGATATTTTCCGGTAAAATAGGCAAGGGCAAGGACGTGTACATGGTAACCTTGGGCAAGTCAGAGAAGATACAGCAGGTAGCTGTTTACAAGGGGATACAAAGGATACCTGTCGATGAAGTTTCGGCTGGCAACATAGCAGCAGTGGTCGGAATACAAGACTCATTCAGCGGTGAGACTATCTGCGATGCCGATAACATCATTGCACCGTTCGAGGAAATCAAGCATATATTCGAACCGGTTGTTACCAAATCAATCGAACCAAAGAACCCTATGGATTTGCCTAAGCTGGTGGATGCCTTGAAAAAGATAGGCAGAGAAGACACTACTCTCGTGGTCAGCATAAATCAGGAGACAGGAGAATATCTAGTGTCAGGCCTGGGAGAGCTTCACTTGGAAATAAAAGTGGAGCACAAGCTGAGGGATTCCGGGATAGACGTGGACATGTCAAAACCTATAGTAGTTTACCGCGAGGCTATTTTCGAAAGGTCGCCTGAGGTCGAAGGCAAGTCGCCCAACAAGCACAACATGTTCGTGTTCAGGGTTGAGCCTCTGGAGGAGGGCGTCTACAGGGGAATGATGGAGGGAACTATACAGAGCTCGGGGGATGTCAAGTCGAAAAACATACCGCTTTTCAAGAAGCTTGCGGAGCTGGGAATGGATTATGACGAGGCCAAGACCATGATAACAATGCATAACAGAAATGGTCTGATGGACCAGACCAAGGGGGTG
>CAYJRO010000072.1:0-5557 GCA_964372425.1 uncultured archaeon | reverse complement strand
AACCATACGAAAGCCGCCATATCAGGGCTTACAGTCTTGCTGTCTATCAAATCTGTTATGGTCATGGGCTGCCTCCTGAACTTCCTTATGCTTATGGTGTTGCCTTTGGTAGATATCGGGAACAATGTGGCATTAACCCTGTCGCCTGTTGGAAGATGCGCATCCATCAGCGGTGTCAAAACAGATATCTGCCTCCCTACCCTCCTTCCAATGGAAGCGGCCATGTTAAGTATGTCACCCTCTTTAGCTACTTTAAGATTGGTCTTCAGCCAGCCGTACTTCTTGTGGTAGGTCCAGGCCGACTCCTCGGAATTGTTGATGGCTATCTCTTCCAGGTTGCCGTCCGCAAGCATAACTTCAAACTTTCCCAGACCTAGCATCTCGTGTATGACGGCGCTTGTCAAATATCTTATAATATCCTCCTTCGCATTTGGCAGCTCCTTCTTGATCATGTCAAACCCTGTTGTATACAGTCTCTGCTTAAGGTTCTCCAAAGCAGTCAGGTCCAAAATCTCAGCCGACTTTATAGGTATCTGGGTTGTGAGGTTCTCCCTTATCTTGTCAAGAAGCGCGACTGTTCCCTTCTCTATCTCGGGCAGTTTTATATTGTAAGTGGTCACGAACTCGTTGGTCATGTATTTTATCTCGACCTTGGCTATGACATTGTCCGCGGCTACCGTATATTCCTCTAGGACTTCTTCAATCATCTAAAATAAATTATGCTTTAATTAGAATTAAATCATTCTGTATCCTTCACTACGGCCAGATAGGCCTTTCCTATTACTGGATATTCGATTATAGCCAGGTGATGCTCCTCCAGTATCTTTCCCCACTCCTCTACAGTCTGCCTGTCGACATGGAATTTTTTCACTATCTCGTCTATGGTGACAGACCCCTTCTTTTTCAGCATCTCCAAGACCTCGTCTATGGATGTTTCTATGCGGTTCTGCGTGATTATCCTGGACGCTCCTCTGAAGATGTCGGTCTTGCTTATGACACCCATCACATTCTTCCTTTTGTCCACTACAATAAGAAGGTTGTTCCCAGTTTTTTTCATCAGGGCCGTGGCATCGCTTATGGGGCTCTTGAAGTGTATCAGCACAGGTTTCCTCATGATCTTGTGGACAGGCGTTTCTCTTATCTTTTTCATATGTTCATCGTTCAATTCTTCCAAATCCTTTACATTTGCTATCTTCAATATCTCGTTCTTGCCAACCACACCCACTACCTTGTTGTATTCCATGACCGGTATGTTGGTTATGTTCCTGTCCCTAAGGATGTCCACTATGGCTTCCAGACTGTTATGAGAGGCTATGGCCACGACGTTTTTCGTCATCAAATCGTCTACAAAAAGAGACTTTATCTTGTCTTTTATCTTGTCGTGCTTGTCTTCGCGCCTCTCGACTTCCACTTCTATCTGGCCAGTCTTGGCAGCAGCCCCTTCTATTGGCCGAATGTTATTTGCTTTCTTAGTTTTCAATGATTTGTCAAGCCTGGGTTTCAGTTTCTTTTCCTTTGGTCCACGGGGCTTTTTAGCTTTATCTGCTTTCTTAGGCCTTTGCCCCGTGCCCCTCATCGTTGCTTTCAATCTCCTTTTCAATTCCCTTACCGATACCATAAATATAATTTATAGTAGTCACCTACAAATATCTTCAATGATTTTATTCTTCATAGAAGTCAATAATTATTTATGGCCAATTCTGCCAAAGCCCAGACGGCTATAGAGTACTTCATCATAGTCGCCTTAGCGCTAATGATAATCATACCCTATATTATATACTCCAACGAGCTTCTGATAGGCTACAAGGAGGAGAACACTATCACCCTCTCCAAGAATGCGGTCAGCAAGATAGGCCAGAACGCAGACTGGGTCTTCTCGCAGGGCGAGCCTGCCAAGATATCCACGGAAGTCTACATACCAAGCGGCGTCGAGCAGGTACAGTTCCTGAACAATACCATAGTCTTCAAGGTCAGGACATCTGCCGGAGTGTCGGACATTTTTTACATAGCGGCTACCAACATCACAGGCTCCCTGCCCACATCGTCGGGCTACTATATCGTCTACTTGTCAGCTCTGAACAACAGCGTAAATGTAACGGTGTGATTTAAACAATGAAGGCACAAATAAGCATGGAGTTCATGGTGCTGGTGATAGTGCTGTTCATCATATTGACAGTAGTGCTTTACAACGGTTCCTTTTTCCTGACAAGCATGGCCAAGACCAGGACTCACACAGAAGGCAAGAGGCTGGCCGATTCAGTCGCTTCGGAGATAAACGCGGCCGTGAACGCAGGCGGCGGCTACAGCAGAAAGTTCTACATACAAAACAATATTTACGGGGCGGGTGATTTTATTATAATATCCGGCAACTACACTTTGATAGTCGACTGGCAGGAAGGTTTCGCGTATTCGCCTACAGTCACCAACAGCGTGCAAGGCACATTAGCAGAAGGTTGGAATCTCATCAACAACACAGGAGGCATCATCTATGTCTTACCAGCCTAAAGCGCAGGCGCTCTCATACGATTTTTTCATAGGCGTGACCATGTTCATCATAGCATTGACAATCATACTTTTCTACTGGAACTACACGAGCAAGCAGATAGACGAAGCCGTTGCAAACAATGACATTGCTAACAAGCTCTTCCTTGCGACCCAGCCGTGGTTCAGGGAAGGCTATCCCATACGCTGGAGCCCGCCGGACGTAATAGAGATAGGTCTTACCAATGACGGCTACCTGAACAATACCAAGATAAGCAGCCTTATCACAGTAGGCTATGGCAAGATGCTGGAGTTGATAGGCGTCCAGAGCTACAACATCTACTACAGGGTATACAACGAGAGCAACTATACTTATTTTGAGTTCGGCATTTATCCGTCGGATGCCGACGACATAGCAAGGCTAGACAGGCTGTCTGTCATGAACAGCATGCCGGTTGTGATAAGGACTTTGGTGTGGAGATGAGCATGAAAGGAATAGTTTTCACGATAGACATGATGATAGGAATAACTGTCCTACTGCTTATGCTGCTACTGGTGCCGATAAAATTCGAGACGACTTTCCCTGAGATATCATACGAGAAACTCAACTACAACGCAGAAGACGTCGTGAACACGCTTTCCCATCTCCAGACACAGGATGTGAAAGACAAGCCCACGATAAAAAACCTGATGGACCAAGGTGTCATCAAGCCCAGCGACCTTAGCAAAAGTGTCTTGGACCTTATCGGAAGCTTCTGGTTCAACGGCAACAAGACAATAGCAGAGAACATAACAAGAGAGGTCATAGGCAACTTGGTGACAGACTTCTGTTTCAACCTGACGTCAGAAGACGATACCATATACTCGTCTTGCAGCACTCCGGGAAAAATAGTTTCTGTCAGCAGAAAAATAGTATCTGGATACGAGATAGGCAAGCCAGTTTCAGGATATGTGGCCAGAGCCTCGGCAACGGAGCTGATGAGGAACGCCTCTTCCTTTTCATACTTCGGGGGCTTCGAGGGCCAGGGCAACATAACTAAAAACATCACCATAAATGATCTTAACGATGTCTTGGAAGCCTACATGGAGATGAGTGCCGGCGGATCTTTCGACCTTTTCATCAACAGCAACTACAGCGGCACGTACACACCAAGCTACCAACCGATGTCCGCGGACAAATGGGTAGTGTGCAACGAGACCTACAGTCCCAGCAGATGTCTCAATTTCCGCGAAGGAGAGAATCAGATAAAGCTGGTCTTTGTAGCCAACGACAGCTATGTCGGCGGAGGATTCTTCAGGGTCACCTATAACTCCTCGTCATTTATCACGGACGAAAATACTTCTGCATACGAGTTTCCCGGCATAGAGGGTGTGATAAACCTATACTCGTCCTTTTATGTGCCAGGCGGCCTGAACGAGATGGGCATATTTCTGCATTACAAAAGCAATTACACCGCTTTTCTGACAGTCGCCAATTCTACTGTCTGGGAGGACGATTCGGGGGGCGTGGAAGAATCCGTGTGGATATCCAACAGCCAGATACTAGGCAACTTGACGCGGGACGGTTTGAATTATGCCAACTTGAGCAGGGTGACCGTCCCTATACGCCTTGGCATCAGGAACATCTCCAATATCCTTCTGAATGCCATGCCGACCAAAGTCATAATATCCACAGACGTGTCAGGTTCGATGGGAAACGGCAACAAGCTCGCCGAAGCAAAGGCGGCAGACAAGGAGCTGGTAGCAACTCTGTTGAATTACCCGAACAACCTGGTAGGTCTTAACAACTACAGCACCGCCATAAAGGCGGTCGAGTCCCTTACCGACAATGAGACTCACCTTAATGCCTCTATAGACTCTTATGCGCAAAGCGGCTCCACATGCATATGTTGCGGTATAAACGCTGGCATATTCTCCGTCCTAGACAACAGGACAGGCTGGAAAAAAGCAGACAACGGGGCGCTGTCCGGAACCTACAGCCACTCGGGCGGAAGCTTTTCCGACACTAAAAGCAAAGACAACAGATACTGGTACTTCGGAAGCCCCAACAGCGGTTACGACATAACGGCAAACGCCACATTGAATTTCAGTATATCGAATCTCGGTATAAATGCCAGCAACGTCACTTCTTTAAGGCTGTTTGCAAACTATTGCCACGACGGCTCGCCCATTTCGCCTGCTAATTGTGATGGGGATGCTGCAGAAGGTACTGTCCAAGGCACTCAGGACGCGTTCGCATACAATTTTATATCCAATCAGTGGGTGGATATCGGGGACTTGAGGACTAATGATAACGGGTTTACTGTTACAAGCAACTATTCATTTCCCGGCAATGTGACAGATTTCATAGAGCAGTCAACTAACCGCGTAAGCGTTAGGCTCGAGCTCGACTACTTAAATGGAGCCTCTCAAGACAGCTGGCTTGTGCTGGACTATGCCGCACTCAATGTTTCCTTCAACTATAAGAAAAACGATACCCTGGATTTCATCGTCATCATGAGCGACGGCCAGGCCAACGTGCTTTGCGGCGAGCAGGGCACTGGAAACGCAGACCAGGACGCCATAAACGCTGCCTGCCTGGCGAAAAACACGCACAACATCACAGTCCATGCCGTCGGTTTTGGAACCAATGCCGACAATGCGACTATGCAGAGTATAGCTAACTGCGGCGGAGGCCAATATTACTATGCGGACGTGGGCAATCTCGCCAACATATTCAAGCAGATTGCAGAAAACATACTCAACGCCGCGTTCGTAGCACAGCTTCTGGTGCTCGGCCAGGCCGGCAATACGACGTTGTACCCCGATTCGTATATGTATTTGAACCACACTCCAGACGCGCCGCTCAAGTTCGGAGAGCTGGCAATATTCATGGAAAGCGACAGGTTCGGTGGCAACGTGACTTCCCCGAAGAACGGTTCGTTTTCAGTCCCCAGCAACACCAGAATAGTGGACGCCAAGGTAACTTCCTACTCTTCGACTTTCTGGACAGACAGGATGAAAGCAAACAACTTCACTGTCTACAATCTTTCTGTTTATTTTAGCAACGCCACTAAAAACTATACTGGGCAGATCG
>CAYJRO010000071.1:0-5612 GCA_964372425.1 uncultured archaeon | reverse complement strand
CAGCGCAGGCAGCATGCTTTTTGAAAACTTGTCGTTCGAGGGGTTCGTCGGCACGTGCCCCAGGCCGGTGCCCGCTATCACGACGCCATCGTAAAAATTCTTCAGATTTTCAATGAATTCAGGCTTTATCCCCGGATGGCTGTGTATCAGGGCGACGTTCGGGTTCATCTTCGCATCCACTTCCAGCTTCCTCCTGCCCCTCTTCTGGTAGTCGTCCCGCAGATATTCTATCCTGTTGTCTTCGAACCACACTTTGGCAAATGGGAGAGAATTGACTGGCCTGAAAGCGTCCCGCCTGCTTGTGTGCATCTTCCTCACCTTCACCCCCGAATGGACAAAACAGTAATCGTCTTTTGCAGTGGCGTGCATACAGACAGTTACATTTGCTATGTCAGACCTGGCCGCAGCAAGGGTAGAGCAGGTCAGGTTCATCATGTTGTCGCTGCTGCCCCTGTCGCTGCTCCTCTGGGCTCCTACAATGACCACCGGCACGGGAAGGTTCCTCAGGATGAAGCTGAGCGCGGCAGAGGTGTAGTGCATAGTGTCAGTTCCGTGCATCAGGACTATCCCGTCGGCCTTCTCCTTTATCTCTTCCTCCACTTCCTTTGCTATGGCCTTCCAATGTTCTGCTGTCATGTCTTCGGAAAAAAGGTCGAACAGCTTCCTGCCGCGTATGTTGGCTATGCCTTTCAGGTCCGGAAAGGAATGCAGCAGATCGCCCGGCGAGAATGATGGAAACACTGCGCCTGTGGTATATTCAATCCTGCTTGCTATCGTCCCGCCGCATCCAAGGATGGATACAGTGGGCCTGTTCTCGTTCCTTTCAACCATTATCATCTTGTGCTTCATGTCTATGGGTCTGCCTTTCTTGACAAGCTCCACTTTTACCCCCTTTCCGTATCTTATGCCAAGATTGTAGCCATTGTCGGCCTTCAGTACCAGGCAGTTCCTGTCGCCAAGCTCTATCCTGGGAAGAACCAGGCCTTCGTAGGCCTTGCCGCCCTTCTCCACACTTATCCTGTCGCCTATGCCTATTCCCTTCTTCTTGAGCAGGCTTTCTATTTCAGGAGAATACAGAACACATCTACCAATAATTAATTTGTCGGAATGCTGTAATAAAAAACATCTATTGTTTATTCTTCCTCTTCATCAGGTCTGTGAAAATCTCGTAAGCTGTCCTGGCCTCGCCCTGCTGCTTCTTCCCGTATTTTTCCAGATAAGTGACGTGCTCGAACGATATCTTGTCTTCTTTCTCCTGTTGCACCAGTGGGTGGCCTATCGGGATTATCGTGAAAGGCCTTATGCTCTCCGGTATGTCCAGCAGCTCCCTTACCTTCTCCTCGTCGAAAGCCCTGACAAAGTAGCAACCAATATCAAGAGATTTGCATGCCAGCATTATCAGAAGCGAGGCGTAGGCCGTGTCCTGTATCACATACAGCCTCTCGCCGCGGGCCGCATATTTGCCATGCGCCCTTTCGATGTCGCCGCACACCACTATGACCACCGGGGCGTCCCTTACAAAAGGCATGTGAAGCGAGGCCTCGGCCAGCTTGGTCTTTGTCCCGCCGTCCCTGATTACAATGAACTTCCACGGATCCAGCTTTCCGGCAGATGGCGCCTGGTCTGCGGCATCCAGAATCTTGCCTATGATGACATCGTCGATGTCGTCAGGCTTGAACTTGGTGGTCTGTCTGAATTCCCTCAAAAGCATGGGCACGTCCATAAAGATAATTTGAACTGGTTAAAAGAAATAGGTTTCCCGCATCAGGGCCCCACGAAGCTGCACTTGCCGCACTCGTACTTATTTGACAGCATCTTGCAGTTGAAGCACCTGATTATCTCTCCCTCTCCGCACTCAGGGCACATGAACCTTACGAAGTTCTTCTTAGCCCTTACATTCATCCCGCAGCTTCCGCATTCCATTAAAATCAATTATTAGCTTTAATTTAAATTAACTTATGTTTAACGGTCGCCCTTATAGTTTAACTTGGATAGAACATCAGCTTGCGGAGCTGTCGATCAGGGTTCAAATCCCTGTGAGGGCATGATATCCAGTAATTTTGTTTTACTTTTCCACACAAAACCAAACAATTATTTACCGACAGGTAGATTACATTGGACATGACCCTAAGGAAAGGCGCTTACGCGGCCATCATGATAGGCTACTACACATTTGTCGTGTTTTTCAGCTGGAGGCTGGGTTTCAAGGACCTGTTCACCAACGCCATAGTCGTGTCAGGTGTCTCCTATTTCTCCTTCCTCGTCATAGCTTCGAGATACAGCCCCCTTTTCATGGACCTTACAGACCTCCTGATAAATGTCTTCATATTCTCCTTCATAAACTTCCTCATAATATTCACGGCCTTCTGGATAGCCTTCTTCAGCAAGGAGCCTTTCACCTTCCTCAAGCTCTTCATAGCCATGATAGGTGTGGTGGTCGGAGACGCAGTATTCACTGACTTTTACCTGCACAGGAAAAGGGGATATTTTTAGATTAATCAATAATTGCAGGAAAACCGTAAATTATAGATTGGAGGCAAGTGCATGAAACTCTTCCTGGCATCGCTGTTTACTCTAACTCTTCTGTTCGGCATGCTTTTCACAGTATTCGCGTCAGCACTCTATATCCTAGGCTATTTTGACAATCTAGGATGGTATTTTCTGATAGTCTTGACAATTGTTGCCAACTTCCTCATATGGCTCGTCTCACCCTACATTTCTGACTGGATATACAGGTTCTTTTACAAGGTTCAGTGGATAGAAATAGAAGGGCTCAGAAAAGAGAGTCCTGATACAGCAAGATTCATAGAGACTGTCTGCAAATACAATAAAATAAAGATTCCAAAGATAGGCTACATAGAGGACGACAACCCGCAGGCTTTTGCATACGGCAGCGCAGCCTTCAACGCCAGGATAGTCTTCACCAAAGGCCTGCAGACATACCTGGAAAAGGACGAGATAAAATCAGTCCTCGCACACGAGATAGGCCACATAGTCCACAAGGATTTCATAGTCATGACCATAGCTTCAGTGATAGTGCAGATTCTGTACGAGATCTACGTCATCACGAGAAGAGCTGCTTCAAGGAGGTCTGGGGGAGGCGGCAAAAAAGGAGGAAGCCCAGCTGTCATGTTAGGCATCGCTGCAATTTCATATGCGTTTTATCTGATAGGCATGTACATGGTGCTTTTCCTGAGCAGGCTCAGGGAATACTATGCGGACGAGTTCTCGGCCGAGGCCACCAGAAACCCGAACCTGCTGTCATCGGCACTGATAAAGATAGCATACGGGATAATCAAAAACCCTGAAGACAAAAATGGTATAAGATTCCTAAAGTCGACGAGAAGCTTGGGAATATACGATTTCAAGATGGCGAAGACGATGGGGCTCGTCTATCTTAACTCGGTTAAGACGAAAAGCCGGGCGCCCGTAGAAGGAGCATTGCTGTTCGATGCCCACAACCCCTGGGGATGGGTGTCAGAACTGAGCTCGACACATCCCCTCACGGGCAAGAGGATAAGAAGGCTTTCAGCCATGGCAAAAGGCCTTGGAGTGAAGCCGATGTTCGATTTCGATCAGCTTTTCAAGAAATACAGTGTCGACAAGAAAAGGCTGTACAGGAATTTCTTCACAGACGTGTTCTTCCACTTCCTGCCGACAACGCTGCCGCTGGCTGTCGGCATGCCTCTTTTGATTAACCTTTTTGCCTCGCTGCTGTTCTCAGTGCCATCCAGCATGCTTCCTATAGGTCTTTTGTCATCCATAGGAATTTTTGTCATGTCGTTCGGATTGGGCACACTGCTGCGCACATTATACGCATACTCTATTAAGAAGGGTTTTGAGAAGACCGACATAGCCGACGTGATGGACGATATCTACACCTCAAGGATAAGGGGCAGGCCTGTCAGCTTCTCCGGCAAGATAGTCGGGAAAGGCGTACCGGGCTACATATTCTCCGAGGACATGCTTTTCGAGGACAAGAGCGGCATAATCTATCTTAACTACGAGAACTTCATCCCCATGATTGGAAACCTGATTTTCTCTCTGACGAAGGTAAACGAACTGATAGGCAAAAGCTGTTCCATGGAAGGCTGGTTCATAAGAGGGGTGTCCCACTGGATAGAGCTGAGGAAAATAGATGCTGGTGGCAAGGAGATCAAAAGCTATGTCAGGACAATCGGCATGGCGATATCCGCCATATTCATTGCCATAGGGATACTGGTGTTTTTTATAGGCACATTTGTCCTGCCTGTTTGAACCGTTTTTATAGCATACAAGATAAAAATTAAATTATGCCCCACGAAGAAAAGCTTCTGATGAGGTTCCGCCAGGCACGCCTGTACTATTTCTGGTACTATGTGCTTTTTTCCATAATCCTGCTGGTAACAATTGTAATCTATTTCGACATCTACACTCTGCCGCAGAGCCTTGGCTTCAGGAAAACCGACGTGGCGGTGCTGCCAGTGATAGTCATCATAGGCATCGGCATCCTGGAAATAAAGAACTACGCTGCACTGTTCTACCTCACAGACTACAGAATACTCGAGCGAAGGGGGATATTCAACATAAAGGAGTACTACATGACATGGGACAAGATATCCAACTGCACCATAAAGCAGAACATCCTGGAGAGGATATTCAACCTTGGAAAGATAGAGCTGTGGAGCGTTGGGGGAACAGATAGCCCCGAGATTACCCTCGATTGCATAGGAAATGTGAAGGATATAAAGGAGATGGTCGACGGCCTCCTGCTGAAGAAACACTGATTTTTAAATACAGCCGATCAGTAAAAATAATTCTATGGGAATATTGAGAAGCTTGGGCAAGACCTTCGCTGGGGCGGCGTTCACCACAGCGTTGATAACAGTGCTTATGAGCCAGAGCCTTGGCGAGTTCACATCTTATGAAAGCATGAAGCCTGTGTTCCTAGACATAATTTCCAAAGTGGCTGGCGACCAGGCTCTCGCAGTCAATCTTACTCAAGCAGAAGCCAATCAGATAAGATCTGTTTTGCATGACTACTGCAGGAAGAACGATTATATAGACCTAGCAGACCTGCCTCAATTCATGACAGACGTCCGGGGCCTGCCAGTAAATGTTTCCGAGCTGAAAATAAAATGTTCCGACATAGATACAATCGTGCCACCGAACGCCACTTCAATCAACCCAGCTACATTAGCCGCTTCCAGCATCTTCGATTCTGTATACTACAAAAAATATCCATGTAGCTTTGTGGACTGTGTGCTTCAGGCCGATAGCAGGGAGGATTACCTGATATTTGTGTCGGAGGCGTTCAACAAGTTCCTGCTAAGGACAAAGTACTATTCCATTGCGATAACCGCGGCCAGCCTCGCAGCTTTCCTGGTCCTGATAACCACCTGGATAGACAGGGTAAATAAAGTTGGCTGGAGCCTGTTTTCGATAGGCATCACACCCTATATCTTCGCTCCCATAGAAAATCTCCTGTTTTCCAGGATAGCGACGGCACCGGAAGTGCAACAGGTAGCAAGTGGCATAATCAAGCCTCTGGTAGACTCCACATTCACACACTTTAATCTAATCCTTGTAGCAGGTACGGCAATGCTGGCCACAGGCTACGCTACATCATACAT
>CAYJRO010000070.1:2864-5683 GCA_964372425.1 uncultured archaeon | reverse complement strand
AGAGCCTTAAAATCGGGACTGATTTTAGGCCTGCTGATACACGAGATGTCGCACATATACAGGACTGAAAGAGGCCACCCATCGCACAACAAGGAGATAATGTCTGGGATTTTGCACAAATTTACAGACAGCCACAAATTGAACAAGAGCTACCAGCACCAGATACTTCACAAGATAATGAACCATGTGCAGGACCTGTACGCCGACGACATAGTGTTCAGAGTCTTCCGAAAAAACAGGCTGTTTCCCGTAAGCATGTTCGGCAAGTTCTTTCTGGGATGGATAAAGGCCAAGCCGGTGGTTATGAAAGACAGGGCTGTAGAAAAGTGGATGAATGCTTCTATCATGCTCAACAACTCGTTTGCCATAAGCAACATGGAAAGGCACAAGGTAAGCGGAAATTTGAAGAAAGCCAGGGAGCTGAATGCTAAGTTGTTGGCCATATTGGGTGAAAATGCACAAGAAAGTTTCATGTATTTCAACAGGTTCATGACAAGCCTGGAGGAAAATGTTGGTGATGCAGCGTTCAAAAGCCATTTGAATAATTATCTGGAAAATTTCTTAAATGCCGTAAACAGTTTTTGATATTTTTATAGTTGCCGATAGCTATACAGCCAGATACCGATGCATGTACATTGTTCCATTCAAGACGTATATTGTTCAATGTATATTTCACATACACGAAATCCACTTAAGTACTGCGTTCCACAAGCTAATTGGAGGTAATGAAAATGGCAGAAGCTTACGTCAGAATAAACGTGGAGCCTGGCTCCGAGAAGGCCGTGTGGAATGATCTGAAAGGCCTAGAAAATGTCAAGGAAGTAGCACTAGTGACAGGCAGAGAGGACTTCATAGTAAAGATTGAAGCAGCTACATACGAAGCGCTTCTAAAGGAAGTTCCCGAGAAGCTGAGGAAGATACCCAAAATACTCAGGACAGAAACAAGCATAGTGGCCAATAACGGCTTTTAAAGGTCCAGTTGCCTGCTGCCTATGCGGCGGGCAACCACGTTTTTCCCACCAGTAGATTAATCATTATCGATATCCCAACTCAAATCATACAGTCAGAACTAATTTAATGCCACCAATTTAATGCGATACGGCCATAAACTAATTATGAGACGCGGCCAGCTGGACATCTTTGACAAATCATTCAGTGAAATAATGTCCTCACAGCTTGTCGCTACAGCCATAGCAATCGTAGCCGGAGCCATGCTAGCCGTCTATACGGATAAGCTGCTTATGATTCCTGGAATGTTGATACTTATTCCGGGCTTTCTGGAGATGAGAGGGAGCATAAACGGCACATTTGCGTCCAGGCTGAGTTCGGGGCTTTTTTTGGGAGTTGTCAAACCGAACAAATTGTATACTAGAATAACAAAAGGCAATATGACAGCGTCCTTCATACTGGCTATTCTAGCGTCCGTGGTTTTGGGTTTCGTCGCGTTTTTTCTGAACTACTTGGTGTTCCAGTCATTCACGCCTAAGATAATATTCCTCCCGTTGATGGCTGTTGCAATAGCGAGCATACTGGAGATTCCGCTTACATTGGCTGCTACGTTCTACATTTTCAACAAAGGCCATGACCCCAACAACATCATGGGGCCGTTCATAACTTCTATCGGCGACCTGATAAGCGTGCTGTCTCTGGCTGTTGTGGTGGCGGTCATATGAAAGACGCTAAAAGACATCTTGAGAAATTGAAGAAGGTCAAAAGGAAAGTGCACCACCAACTGATACACAAGATACACAAGGAGCACAAGATATCCAAGAAGACGCTTTTCTATGTGAAGGAATACGGGCCACGAAGCAATGTTGCCAGGACAATAATAAAGGAGAGCATAAAGGTGCTTCTGATAGCTTCTATAATAAGTTCCATCGGGGGGTTGGCTCTTGAGAACATCAAGGTAGTACTGACTTCAATAACCCCTTTCATAATACTGCTTCCTGTGCTTAACAGCATGATTGGCGACTATGGAATCATAACATCCGCAAGGTTTTCCACCATGCTTCACGAGGGAAAGGCTGGGAGCAGATGGTGGGCTAACGACGAGTTCGTGAAACTCCTGGTGCAGATAATGACCATAGCGGTCGTCACGGCAGTGCTGAGTTCCATCGTGGCTTTCTACATATCCCTGTCTTCTGGTCATTACAGTAGCCTGAGATTGGCGCCTAAGATTTATTTCACTGTGCTGATTGACGTAGCTGTCCTTGTCAGCATAGTTTTCCTGATTTCAATCATGTCGGGATTTTATTTCTATAAGAAAGGGGAGGATCCGAACAACTTCCTCATACCTATAACCACTTCCGTGGCGGATTTCGGGAACATGATGACATTGTCTTTGCTGATAGTGCTGTTTTTCTAGGCAACAGAAAGGCACTTGGATTATTTATCAATTACAATTAATGTGATTAACATGGCAAGAGCTAAGGAAGACGCAGATGACTTTCCCATATATCTCAACTTGCACTGGGTAAACGAAGACCCCAAATGCAGGATGTATGAAAGCCGAGTGGTAGCGGAGGCATGTGCCAAGCCAAGGAGGACCACCGTTATAGAGCTATACGGGGAAGACATAGGATTCGGAGAGACTTTGGATGCCTACAGAAGGTACGAGGGCAAGTGGATGCCTTTCGAGTGGCAGGGTAAAAAACCTGCAGGGAATTCAGAACACAAGCCAACCTACGTTGTTCTGTGGTGGATGTCAAAAAAGCCCTACTATGCTGTGTTTGAAAACAAAATAGCGGCTCGTGCCGCGGCCGATGTCAGGAACGCTGTTTTCCTGGAGATAACGGGCAAAAAATATCCGTGGGAGAGGT
>CAYJRO010000070.1:0-2854 GCA_964372425.1 uncultured archaeon | reverse complement strand
AAAGATGCGATACTGGCTGAACAGAGAGACCTTGTCGGCCAGACAAATATCCCTTGGATGCACAAAACAAGTGACAGGTGCTTCTAATACTCAATCTTAATCCTATAAAAGCAAAATTAGTTTTATGTTAGAACTGACTTTTCTGGGCACAGTATCAGGCATACCTGACAAGAGAAGGGGACATCCAGCCATAGTACTAGAGTATTCGAGCGAGACAAAGGATTACCTTCTGTGGGACTGCGGAGAAGGCACGCAGACCAGGCTGATGATGTCCGGCACCAGCTTCATGAAGATAGACAAGATATTCATAACCCACTGGCACGCAGACCACTTTGCTGGCTTGCTGCCGCTGATGGCTACCATGAACCTGGAGAAGAGGAAAAAGGAGCTGAAGATATTCGCCCCCGAGGCCGAGAGGTTCGTTTCCAACATACTGGATTTGGGTTATTTTGGAACAAGATATCCAGTCACCCCAGTAGACGTGCCCTTCACAGGCGACGATATAACCAAGATAGACGAGGGAGAGGAGTATGAAATATTTTCCATACCAATGCTTCACACTGTGCCGGCAGTGGCCTACTGCTTTCAGGAAAAGGACAGGTGGGGCATAGATCTGGAGAAGCTAAAGTCGCTTGGCTTGAACAGGGGGGCATGGCTGAAGAAGCTCAAGAAGAACGGCAAAGCCACCTACAAGGACAAGGAAGTGTCAATAGAACAGGTGGCTGACAGCAAGCCCGGGCTTAAGGTGGTATATACAGGCGATACAAAGCCGTGTGACAACATAGTGAAGATTTCAAGGGAAGCTGATCTGCTCATACACGACGGCACCTTCCTGGAGATTGATGAGGACAAGGGAAAATACCATGCCACAGTCAAGGACGCGGCAGAGATTGCCAAAAAGTCGCAAGTCAAGGAGCTCATACTTACCCACTTCAGCAGGAGATACAAGGACACCAAAGAGCTTGAGGATGAGGCAAAAGCGGTTTTTGAAAACACGACAGCGGCCTACGATTTCATGAGGATTAAGCTTAAGAAGTAAACACTTCTTTTCGATACTTACAAAGGAATCAGTATCTTCAGGATTATCTCTACGATTACCAGCCCCACAACCATGCCCACTACATGCTTTGGTTTTAATTTTATCAATACCTTCTCTTCCTCCGCGAACCTCATAAGGCCGCCCGCGCCCATGGGCATGTAGACCCTGTTCTCCCTTTTTGTCATGTCTATCAACTAATAATTCTGTTTTTGAAGGTTTTAAAATTAAATCTAGCTAAAAAATAGTCGATATTCGAACGTCTTGGTGACAAAGTAAGTTATAGGTGTGTGCAAAATTCGTTCTCAGAAAGCTAAATTCTATTAATGGAGGACAAACTTAGCCTTCCACAAGTCTTAAGAGCCGTCATTAACAAGGAAACAGTCCCTGAAAGAAAAGGCAGGGGCAGGAAAGGATACGGCAACTTGGGCATTGCTAGGATGCTTGTGTATTCACAGGCCAAGGACGTACACACCGACAAAGGATTGATAAGGCATGCCAACAACAACATGCAGGACATTAGACGGCTGGGGTTCGACAAGGTGCCTCATAGGACAACCATAGGCAGGTGGAAGAAGAAGGACGGGCTTATGCGAAGCGTGCTGAGAAACCTGGGGCGCATGCTTGCACCGCTCCTGCCGCTGCTACTGGCAGTGATAGATTCCACTCCTCTTATAGACTACAGGGATGCTGATGCCAGGACAGGCTACAATTCCAGGGGACCGTTCAAGGGTTTCAAGGCCCATATCATATGCAACCAACTTGGTTTGCCGCTGGACGCTGTAGTCACTGCTGGCAACGTGCATGACACCAACGGGTTTCCAGAGCTCGTTGGAAAAGTCGGGTTTCCTGTTAAAGACAATACTCCTGTGCTTGCAGACGGGGCATACGATTCCAGGGACAACAGAATGGTTGCTAAAAGCAGAAACTTCACGCCGTTCATAGCCACAAATCCGAGGAACACCGGCAAGCGCAGGCATGTGCGCGGGATAATTAAGAAGAACAGGTATGTCGCAGGGCAGTGCAACTCGCTGCTCAAGGCGGTGCTGAAGGGTTCTTGGGTTCTTGTGAGGGGGCTGGCGAAGAAAGCGGCAACAGTGTATTCAGCATTGGCAGCAATAGACGCAATAGCAATATCAGCGATACTCAGAGGCAAGGAAGCATTGAAGGAAGTAAGCGAATACTGGTACTGAGTTCAGCAAGCAACGGTTTTATAGCAATCGCCGCTGAAAACAGCACCAGACTCCTGAAGATTGGTTAGTGATTATTGCATAAAAGGATTAATTATGCACACTGCTCTAAATACATTTACTCCCACCACATTCCAATTATTTAACATTCCGTGGATGACAGCTTTGTATACGCATTCAACCAAGCGTGTAAATCAACATTATCTCTACCCCGGCGCCCAACAGAAGCAACGCAGTCCCGTAGCCTATCAATCGCAGGCTGTTAAGTTCTGACTTCCTTTTCAATATCTTTCACTCGAAAAAACTCAGGCCGCTCAGCCCGAACAGCAGGACGCCGAACATCTCGAAGAAGCCATGTATTGACAACAGAGGCAGTCCCCACAGGAAGCCCTGCGAGCTCATGTAGCTTGCTGTTATGGAGAACGTGTGGAAGTTGATTAGGATGCTTGCAAACCCCGCAGTGAACAGGTTGGCAGCAGATAAAAAGAAATTGGATACGAATATTGTGCCTGCGTTTTCCCCAGGACCCAAGTCCAAAGCCTGCTCGCAGCATTTGTAATAGTCTAGGTCGCTTATGCCGTATGCTATGCCTGCGAATATCGATATCAGAAAAACGTAAATGTAGATT
>CAYJRO010000069.1:0-5712 GCA_964372425.1 uncultured archaeon | reverse complement strand
CATAATCACATTAACTTTTGAGTAATTTAAAATATCTTTCCAAAAGTCTTTTCTTAGAAATATACAACTTTCTTAATTTTTCTATTCTAGTTTTTATTTTCCTGTCCCTCACATGATTTGCAACAAATCTGAAAATTTCAAGCCACAGCCTAGGGTCGGATACAAGCTTACTGTTGAACAAGCCTCCGCCTCTCCTTAAATGCGGTATGGGAACATCTTTTATCACAAAACCATTGTCCAAAGCCCTCAGGTTTATCTCTGCTTCTATGGTAAAGCCGTCGCTTTTTATATACATCCTTTCCCAGTCGCTTTTTCTGATGGCACGAAATCCTGCTAGGGGGTCACCTCTTGTCTTGAACCCCGCAAGCCTAAACAGGTTCCTCATGCTGACGCCGTAGATTTTAAAAATCAGTCTCATATTAGGGTCGTCCTTTTTAAAACTTTTCATATCCCTGCAGCCCAACACCATGTTGGATTTTTCCAGTCTTTTCAACAGCTTTGGTATATATTCCGGCGGGTCTGTGCCGTCGCCGTCCAGAAATACTAGAATGTCACCCTTGCTGCCCGCTGCCGCCTTCTTCATAGCTCTTCCCTTCCCCTTGCCGCATCTTATGACCTTAGCCCCCAGCCTGCTAGCTATCACAGGTGTGTAGTCTGTTGAAGAATCGGCTACTATTATCTCAGACACTTTGCTTACTTCTTTTGGAACGGAACATATGACCTTAGCTATGGTGCCCTCTTCATTTTTGGTAGGTATTATTATGCTGTATCTCGGCTTCATTCTGTCACCAACCACTTATTTTATAAATTTTAATTTCCAACATGCTTATTTTTATTAATGGAAGCTATAATACTTGCCGGCGGTTATGGCAGAAGGCTTCACCCGCTTACTGCAAGTATGCCCAAGTGCATGATACCAATAAACGGCAGGCCCATGATGGACTATAATTTGGCGTTGTTAAGAAGATACGGTATTAGAAAGGTTGTAGTATCTTGCGGGCACAAGTGGAAAAAGATAAAAGACCATTACGGAAACAAGCTAATTTACTCTGTTGAAGAAGGACCCCTTGGTACGGGAGGTGCTATCGCCAAAGCCATAAATTTTCTGGAAGGCGAGGATTTCATTTTTCTTAACTGCGATGACCTTACCGACATCGATTTGAACAGATTAATGAGATTGGGCAGTAATTCTATAGTTCTGGCCAGGTTCAATTCGCCGTTTGGCATAGTTACTGTAAAAGGACGGAAAGTGTTGAAATTTGAACAGAAGCCTCTGCTTAACCACTGGGCGTGGTGCGGTGTGGCCATGCTTAATAAAAACCTGCCATTTCCAAAAAAAGGTTCTTTGGAGACAGAACTTTTTCCAAACATCGAGCTCAAAGCCTATAAACACTTGGGTCTGTGGAAAACAGTAAACACGATGAAAGATTTGGAAGAGGTCGAACGTATGATTAAAAGCAACAGGTTTATGCTTGGCAGTCCCAAATTTTATCAAGTATAAGAACAAAAATTATTTAATGTCCAAATACGTGCTGACCAACGAGGGCGAGATATATCTGAAAAAAGGCCTTCCTGAAAAAAATCTGGCAGATCTGCTCAAAAGCGGCCCGATTTCTCTGAAGGAAGCCGAGTCTAGGATAGAAAACTTCAATGTAGCCTTGATGTGGGCCAAGAGAAATGGCTGGATAGATTTAAAGTTTGACAATCTTGTTCTAGTGAAAGAACCCTCTTCCGTACCTGAGCAGGAGGCTTTGAAAAAGATAAGCGGCGGGGAGCCCGTAGGCACAAAAGTCCTGGAGGTTTTGATACAGCGAAAGCTGGCGGAAAAGGTGAAGTCTGAGTTCGAGGAAGTAAAGAAATTGGCGGGCAAAGAGGTCTTGCATCTGACAAAAGAGCTCATAAAAAGCGGCATGTGGCAGCAGGTTAAGTTCAGAAACTATGATGTCAGCGTTGTCGGAGAAAAAACTTACCCTGGAAAAATCCATCCTTACAGACAGATAATAGACGATGCAAGGGAAAGGCTTATAGGACTGGGTTTCGTTGAACACAGGGGGCCTTTCGTGGAACTGAATTTCTGGAACGCCGACGCACTTTTCATGCCCAGCGACCATCCGGCAAGGAGCATACATGACATCTTTATGGTGAAAAAGCCCAGAAGCGGGAAGATTGCCGACAAGCAGCTCCTTGGAAGGGTGAAAGATACTCATGAAAGGGGATGGGTGACAGGCAGCAAAGGCTGGGGACTGTGGGACTTCGGGCTGGCCAAAAGACTGCTGCTGAGAAGCCAGAACACTGCAGTCTCTGCGAGGACACTATCCAAGCTCAAGAAGGAAGACATACCTTATAAGATGTTCGTCATCGACAAGGTGTTCAGGCCGGATGTGATAGACGCCAAGCATCTGATAGAGTTCGACCAGTGCGAGGGCATAGTCGTGGGAGAAGACTTGTCATTCAGGCATCTGCTGGGCTACCTGAAAGAGATAGCCCTTAGCTTGGGGGCAGAGAAAGTAAGGTTCAAGCCGTCCTACTTTCCGTTCACGGAGCCGAGCGTCGAGATGTACGCCAAGATTATTGGATTCGGCTGGGTAGAGGCTGGAGGGGCTGGTATCTTCAGGCCGGAAGTCACCATGCCTTTGGGGGTAGATGTTCCTGTGCTCGCATGGGGTCTGGGGCTGGGTAGGCTGGCTATGATAAAGCTCGGAGTGAACGATATAAGATACCTTTATTCGGATAATTTGGGATGGCTGAGGGAAAAGGAGATGGTTAGATAAATGGAAAGGGAAGTGGTTAAAATAGCAAGTGAAGCTGGGAAGATTTTATTGGAAAAATTCGACAATCCTGTAGCTGGTAAAATATTGGAAAAAAAAGGCGTAAATAATTATAGCATAGTAGCAGACAAAGAGGCCGAGAATTTTATTCTAGAATCTTTAACTAAAGTAGGATTAGAAGGCAATGTTGTAACTGAAGAGTTAGGTTATAAAAAAATAGGAAAAGACACTACATATACATATTATATTGACCCGTTAGACGGTACCTTAAATTATTCCAGAGGAATAAAGCATTTTTGCGTTTCTATAGGCGTTGAAAAAAATAAAGAAATGGTTTTTGGCGCCGTCTACGATCCTAACCACGACGAACTTTTCACAGCAAAAAAAGGAAAAGGCGCATTTTTAAACGGGAAACCCATCAATGTAAACAAAAATCTAGAAGGTAAAATAATTTCCATTGGTGTTGAAGAATTAGGGAAAGTGCCAAAAATAGTGAAACTAGAAGTCAACAATTATGCTTGGCTTAAGAGATTTTGGTCTACAGCGTTGGATCTTTGTTATGTTGCTTGTAAAAGATTGGACGCTATGCTTACACCGCATGCTAATTCGTGGGATATGGCAGCCGGAAGCCTTTTGGCTAAGGAAGCCGGAGCAATTGTAACTAATTTTAAAAACCTGCGATGGGAAGTCAAATATGATGAAATTGTTGCTAGTTCGAATAAAAAACTGCACGACAAAATATTAACGGTGGTGAAATGAGTGCCGACTATAACTTATGACAAGCAGGACCTGTTGCATTTAATCGGGAAAAAGCTTTCAGACGAGCAGCTGGAGGAAGCCATCAATTCTATAAAGCCCAGTGTGGAGAAGATGGGCAAGACAGAGATTGTCATCGAACACACTGCTGACAGGCCGGACTTATTCGGTATAGAAGGTTTAGCTAGGGCTGTGAGACAGTATTTGAGGATAGACAAAAATGCCAGAGAGCTGAAAGCTAAAAAGTCCGGCTGGAAAGTGAAATGCTCTACTGTGAAAGTAAGGCCTTACATAGCATGCGCGGTTGTCAAGAATGTCAAGCTGGACGACCTCTTCATAAAAAGCCTGATGAACATACAGGAGGTCCTGCACGACAGCATAGGAAAGAAGAGGAGAAAGGTAGCAATAGGCATGCACGATTTGGACAAGATAAGGCCGCCGGTGAGATACATACAGGCAAAGCCCGGCACTAAGATGATTCCTCTGGGTTCGGACAAGGAAATGTCGCTGGCAGATGTTATCAAATCAAATCCCAAAGGCAAGGAATACGGTCATATCATAAGCTCCGCCGAATCGTGGCCGCTTTATGCTGATGCCAAAGGAATCTTCAGCTTCCCGCCGATTATAAATTCTGAGAGGACAAGAGTCACGGAAAAAACCAGAAGGCTTTTTGTAGAACTTACGGGAACGGACAAGCAGTCTGTCCTGCAGACGCTGAGCATAATACTTGCCAATCTTGCCGAAAGAGGCTGCACGATAGAATCGGTTGATGTGTACTATGGCAAGAGAAAAGAGGCCACACCACACCTGTCAGAGGATGTTTTGGAGCTGGATGTTTCCAAGGTAAACAGTCTGCTGGGATTGGAGCTTGGTGGCAGGGAAGTAACAGGGCTGCTGGAAAAGATGGGATACTATTCCACAGCAGGCAAGGATAAGGTGAGAGTGACTATCCCCTTTTACAGGACAGACATACTTCATCCTGTAGATGTGATTGAGGACATAGCAATAGCCTATGGTTACAATAATTTCCAGCCGAAGCTGCCTCAGATTGCCACGGTAGGCAGGCCGCATGAGATGGAGAAACTTTCCTCGAAGGTCAGAAACTTGATAGCAGGACTCGGGTTCCAGGAAGTGGTCACTTATGTATTGTCCAACGAAGAGAAGCAGTTCGGTAGGATGTCTTCCAAAAGGGAGGACGTGGTGGAGATAGAAAATCCAGTGTCAAGCGAATATTCATGCTTAAGGAAGAACCTGATGCCAGGCGTGATAGGTCTGATGGCTTCGAACATGCACCAGGACTATCCGCAGAAGGTTTTCGAGATAGGGGATGTTGTGCTGCTTGACGGTACACAGGAGACTGGTGCAAGGAATGTCAGGAAGCTGTGCTGCGCCATATCCGACACGAAAGTGAGCTACGAGGACATATCTTCTGTATTGGATGCTTTTGCCAGAGGGTTCGGGACTACGTACATGCTGAAGGCCGCCAGCCACCCGAGCTTCATAGAAGGCAGGGTAGCTGAGATTCTAGCAGGTAGGAAGACCGTAGGATTCATAGGAGAGATAAGCCCGAAGGTGCTGGTAAATTGGAAGATGGAGATGCCTATAGTGGCTTTTGAGATTATTCAAAATCAGAAGATGGTAAAAAAATCAATCTAGAAATGTCAGCGTACGAAAGCGACATACTCATAGAGGCTTTAAGGATAGCTGCAGACAGAATGCCTCCACTTGGGCCGCTTGGTATGGGAAGAAAATTCTTTAAAGATTTGGCTGAAGAATACCTAAAAATAGAAGCCGCTTTGGCAAGCAACGACATAGAAAGAGAAATACCACTTTACCATCATCCATTAAGGACAAAATACTGTCCTAAAATAAAAACCCCGAGCCTTGTATAAAAGTTATCGCAGCAGCCTCCCAAATATGTATTACTAGCTCTCAGGAGGTGCTGCTTGATGAAAGGTTTGTATTCTGGTCTTAAAAGGTTTGCCATAAAGGCCTACAACAAGGTCAGGTCTATACCGCCGTACTCGCATAGGAACTCGCCCAGGAAGCACCCGCAGCAGCAATCACAGCTATTAAAAAGTAGTTTGGCCTTTCTATTATCTGCAGCGAGTAGTCTAGCCTGTTTGTCAAGTCGCCTTTCGTGTAAACAACAGTTATGACATGCGTGCCGGCGCTGGCGTTCGCTATT
>CAYJRO010000068.1:0-5797 GCA_964372425.1 uncultured archaeon | reverse complement strand
TCTGTTGAAAATTTCCCCAGCCGTGGTTAAAGTCACCAGTTGCTCGGAGCCCATGCCTTCCGAGCCGTCCGGCCATCTGTGAGTATACCAGGCAGAAACCATGTATTGGGGCCTGCCTACTTTGCCAGTAGGTATGTCTATTCCGTGCCATGTATAGAATGTTCTGGTTTCCGGTGACCAGTGAGCAAAAACATCGTTTTCATAATCCTCTTTTAGGTGGCTCGCCAATTCTTCCATCATCTTGCAGACATAATTCATTTCCCCTTTGAATACCATCTTCAACACTCAGATTCTCTTTATTTTTTTGGAAAACATCAATTAATGTTTTTGCCGCGTTTTCTTTTCACTGTCCAGGGCCTCGTTCACAAGCCTGTCGGCTTCTCTGTTCTCCTCGCGCACCACATGCTTGAAAGTGACGTTTCCGAACTCGGTCTTGAGGTTCCACACTTCCATGAAAAGGGGGACAAGCTCGCTGTCCTCCACCTTGTACCTGTTGTTCAGATGGTTGGCCACAAGCTCGCTGTCTGTGTTCACTTCCACCGAGACATGCTTTATCTCGCCCCTTCCCAAGAGCAGTTTTATCTTCTGCAGCGCGGATATGACCGCACTGTATTCGGCGACGTTGTTCGTGGTTTCTCCTATCTTCCCGCCGTAGCTTTTAATCAGGCCGCCCTTCTCGTCCTTTATCACAACTCCTATGGCTGCCAGTCCTGGATTGCCTCTAGAGCCGCCGTCCGTGTATACAATGATATTTTTCATAAGTCTAATCACCCTCGAACCCGAAAGCCATCTTGAACGCCTCCTTGTTTTCAACCGTGCTCATGCCTTTGGCTTTCACACCGCTTACTACAGTTCCTGTACCAGTATACACAAGATCTATTAGCCCGAGTTTGTCCAGAAACTTCAATGCCTTGCCAGTCCTGTCCTCATTCCACTTCATGAAATCAGCCAGTCCCTTCTGGCTTACGTCCAGCTCCCTGGCTCCGGGCGAGTCGTAGCGGCCGTAGACGTATAACATGAGCTTGCCTGCGTCCTTCTTAACTCCCATGATTTGTAATTGTGGATTCTTACATAAATCTTGTTTCGGCACGCAAAAAACAACCGTTCCAAATCGTTTCACTCAAACCATTTGAGGGTGAAACGGACAATATAATATTATGAGAAAGCTGAAAATAATCTGGATAATCGCAGCAGCTGTGATGCTGTTGCTGCCATCCGGTGCGCTTGCGCAAGAAGCAAAAGTAAAAGTGAAAGGAATAAACCCAGACAGCTTGCTGTGGGGCATAGACGTGGCAATAGACAACCTGTCGCTTCTTCTTACATTCAACAACACTGAAAAAGCAACCAAAGGCCTGGAGATAGCTAAGGAAAGGCTTATGGAAACAAAGGAGATGATACTGCAGCAGAGGCTAGAGCTGGCAGAAAAGGCTCAGGCAGAACACAACAGAACCATAATAAAAGTCAAAACAGCGGTCAAGAACTCTGAAGAAAAGATAGGGATTTCCATTAAAATCGAGGAGAAACTGGAAGAGCACGAGAACGATGTGCTTTCGGTGGAAAGGGAGCTCGATATAAAAATCAGGCTGAAAGGAACATTCGGCTTAGATTCGAGAGAACTGGTGGATTCTATACTCAGCAAGCTAGGCAACTCTACAGGCGATCTTAAGGTCAGCATAAAGGAAAAGAAAGACAGCATAAAGATCAGGATAAAACAGGATACAGGAAAGTCCGATGCAGAAATAGAGAAGGAGATCGAGGAAGCCGAGGAGGAGCATGGACTGAAAGAAGCCAAGATGGAAAAGGCCGCTGAAAGAATAGCCGATGCCAAGGATAAGATAAATGAGCTCGAGTCTGGTATAGCCAGTCTTGGCAACACGACAATCCCCGGTTCTGTGAACGAGCTGCTAGCTAACGCCAAAGATAGGCTGGCGGATGCAGAGTCGGCCTTTGCTGAGAACGATTTCGGCGAGGCTTTCGGTCAAGCTACGGCTGCGACCAACACGGCAAGAAATGCAATTAGAATATTGGAAAGGCAGACAGTTTTTGATTCAAGGACAAGGGAAAGCATAAGCATCAAAACCGAAGTGGACAATACCACTGCCCAGGTAAGAGTGGAAATAAGGTTCACTCCCAGGAGCATAGAAAAGGAGTCCGTGATAAACGAGATGCTGGAAAAAGTGGCCTCAGCCGAGAACAACGTCTCTGACATCCTGAAGATAGAAAACAGGACGGAGGTCGAAGCAGAGGAGAAGCTGGAGGCAGAAGTTAGATTGAAGAACGGCATTCCCAATGCAGAAATTGAATGGAGCTTCTCCTTGAATGAAACACAGGAAGACAAGATAGTGGAAGGCATATTAGCAAAACTCTCAAGCTTAACGAAGGAACAGTTAGATAGCGTGTTTGAGCTTGAACTTAAGGAAAAACCCAATGTCAAGATAGAAGCTAAGACCGAAGGCAATGTGACAAACGTGGAAGTGAGGATAAACGGAGACAAATTTAGCTTCAGTTTAACAGACGCCAGCAGGGAAAACATAATAGATGAGACAATGAGCAGGACAGGACTCGCCAGGGAGCAGATAGAATCCAGCATAAAGTTCGATGTCGATAAAGACAGAGGCGTGAAGAAATCAGAAATAGAAACCGAGAGCGATTAGCCGCCTTTCCAGGCAAGCCTGTTGGTCCTTCCCATTTTCTTTTTTTCCACCAAATTCCTCATCTCAAGCTTTTTCACCATCCTCGACATCTTGGCTTTCGAGAAGCCCAGCTGCCTTTCAAGCTTGTTCTGGTACATGTATTTTTTCCCCTTGAGCTTTTCTATGACAAGCCTTTCGTCCTCCAGGAAGCCCTTCAGGAACATTTCCGACACCCTTTTCCTGTGATAAAAAAACAGGAAGACAGCAACCCCGGCAGATGCGGGAATCCCGATAAACAACGGCAGGTTTGTGGCCTTCAGTGGCGCATGGAACCTGAACGATATTGGAACGTCCGAGTCCCACCCGTCAACCCACCAATCCAGGGCTATCCTTTCGCCATCCGATGTTGTAATGGGATTGCTGGGGTATGTCCTGCTTTCCATGGACAGTACATAGCCTTTAGGCAGCCACGCTCTTATGTCCAGCCTGCCGGCGGCTTCCGGCGGGCTCAGCACTGTGAAGAACTGCATTGCGCCGTCGGATTCAAAATTAAGGTCTTCGGCCGCGTATGATATGCGCAGTAAACTGGTTCCGGCCGGAACCTGTATGCTTATCTTGGAAGTGCTCCTGTCCCTTGTCTCGGAATATACGGCCTGCTTGCCATCAACTTCTATAGCAAGCCCTGAATAATCGCCGACTATTATGTGCTCGAAAACAGTGTTTCCTGCAGCCTGGCCCAGGTCTATTGAAATGTCCTCCATTACAAAGTCCGGCTGTATGTCAAATTCTACACTATATACTTGTACCATGGAGTTGGCGCTTCCGGCCATAACCAGGAGCAGCAATACCGCCAGCAGCACAGTCTTCATGATTATATAATCAGCCAAATAAACTTAACATATGAAACCTGGCAAAAGAACAGCATACCTGTTTTTATCAGCCGTGCTTGGCATAGCGATATTGGCATCCATAATATTAATGTATACCAAAGGCCAGTCAAGTACGCCTTCACAGGAGCCGTTTGGTTACGATGATTTCATAGAAAAGCTGTATTCTTCCGGCGCCGCCATAGAAATAACAGACCAGATAACACAGCCCTACCTTTCTATACAGGGAAAGGTGGTAATGGTTAATGGTAAAGAAGTGAAAGTTTTCGAGTATCCTGACGCGGCTACTTTGGAAGCAGAGGCCTCCACTATCTCCAGCGACGCGGGCTACATGGGGGCGACCAGGGTATCCTGGAACGACAAGCCGAACTTTTACAAGAAGGGAAGGATGCTGGTTATTTACCTAGGCAGCGATGCGGAAATCATGAGGATATTGGAAGGCATCTTGGGCAAAATGTTTGCAGGATAGCCGTCCCTATACCAGATTATGGCAGAGTTCTGATATAAAAATTGCTACTGTACCTTCTTCAGTTCCTTCTCAAGCTCATGTAGTTGGTCCTTCAGTTCCATTATCTCCATGACGGTCTTCTTGTACTCTTCCTTGATGAGGCCTACGGTCAGGTAGATGTATTTCTGCTTGATGATGTGCTTCACGTCCGAGACGCGTTCTTCCAGTTCCTCCTTCCTGACCTGGCTCTTGGCCTGTTGCTCCAGCTCGTCCTCTTTCAGCTTTGCCAGCTTTTTGAACCATTCCTTGGAGAATTTGCCCTCTTCTACCATGATAAACTGTTGATTTCCCAGAGATTTAAAGGTGGTAGGAGGGGGAGGGATATACTAATTTCGTACCTTTTTATATATTTTTCGTAACAAGACACATGACTTGAGTTGGCCGATACATCACTCAAGTCGAGACTCACATGGTTGGAGTTGCCTGAAAGATAGGAAACCCATCATGCCATTTTTGCCTGTTTTGCCACCCAAAACGTTCACACCGTATTTTGGGGTTTGGGTGCCAGCAGTCGTTTTTACACCTTTCACCGGTTTTTACTTCTATATAGGGAAACGGCGAGCAGCCGGCGACCGAGAAGCAGAAGAATTACATCAAGCTCCTAGTCGACAGGAACGGCATCACGAAAGCCCAGGCGAGCGCAGTGATTGACGCGCTGATAGGCGAAGTCGAAGAAGCACCAAGTGAGCAGAATGGGGACGATTGAGGAAAGGTCTTGGCATCCGCAATATTGCCCCTTCCCCAAGAAAGTGATAGTCGGCTGAGCAATCTCACCCTGTTTCCTTAATGAATCGGTACAGGCGATAAAGGAGACACGCCAGTAAGAAGTCGCCAAGTAACGCTATCGCCACCTGGGCTGGACCGAAAGACAAAAGGGCAACAGGCGCGAAAAACAGAATCGACATGGGCAGGATTACGTATCTTTCCTCCCAAGAGGGAGGCGGTGGGGTTGACGAACGATAGTGAGTGGGAAAACTCATGTACGTGGTGAACGAAGAGCCCAGGAGAAAAAAGAGAATCGTCAATAGAATCTTGGGTTTTGACGGGTTGAGAAAGCCCTTCCAGTCCATGTCATTTCACCGACTAATAAGAATTCTGTCGTTTTAGAGACTTAAATTTCGCTTCCCTCGGTTCGGCTCGCTTATTCTCTGTTTCGGTCTGCGTGTATGTTACATGTAGCAAGCAAGTTGTTAGACTTTTTATCTTGTAGAAAACCTATACCCAGCCACATTTCTTGTAAATATGTAAACAAATTGATAGCTTTTCACTCGGCTATCCAATAAACCTTTGTAAATATGTGTTTGGTGGGGTGATGCTATAACTTTTCTACAAGGTTTAGACATTTCAATCATAGAAACCCAGTCACAGGTACCTGCCCGCCTTCCTTTCCAGGAGCTTGACCAGCTCGGGATCCATATACGCATAGACATCCGGTATTTCCAGGGATATTACCTTCTTTCCCTTGCTTTCCTCTGGAAAGATCTCTTGGACAGCCTCCTTTTGACCATCGTCCATGACTAGTATTATGTCCGCCCACCTTACCAGCTCGTCCGTGATGACGTTTGCAGCAAGCCTGCTGATGCCTGCCGACTTCACTTCTACATCATTCCTGCTCTTGAATATCTCCTCGGCAGTCCTGCTCCTGTGCCTGTTCTGCTCGCATACGAAAAGGACCTTCTTCACAGCAAATGTCACCTAATGATAAGATTGGCAGCGGTTGATTTAAAGAAAAATAGCTGAAATGACCTATTTTCTGATAAAAACAGCAG
>CAYJRO010000067.1:0-5901 GCA_964372425.1 uncultured archaeon | reverse complement strand
CTCACAGGCATAGCCAACAGGACAGACTTCGACCTGAAGCAGCATTCACAGTTTAGCAGGACTGACTTGACTTACTTCGACGAAGAGTCCAAAGAAAAGGTGTTGCCGCATGTGATAGAACCTTCTTTTGGGTTAGATAGAATAATACTCACAGTTCTGATCGACAGTTATTCTGAAAAGGAAGAGAAAGGCGAGACAAAAGTTGTGTTGAAGCTGAGACCTGAGATATCTCCTGTGACAGTTGGTGTGTTTCCTTTGATGAAGAAAGACGGCCTGGATGCCAGAGCTAAAAAGCTTTTCGACGGCCTAAAGGAACTTTTCCTGTGCGAATATGACGATTCAGGTTCCATAGGCAAGAGGTATGCTAGGCTGGACGAAATCGGTGTTCCTTGGTGCATTACTGTGGATTATGATAGCCTGAAAGACGATTCTGTTACAATTAGGGAAAGAGATACTACAAAACAGGTAAGACTAGACGCCAAAGACATCATGAAATTGAAGCATGTCTTATGGGACCTTTTGGAAGGAAAGTGTCTGGAAGACATTGAAGATTAATAAACCTGTTGTATCAAATAATCTGTATAGGATGAGTATTTGAATGAAAGTGCCGACATCAATACCGCCGCCGCGGAAGCATGAAGACAAAAAGGAAGATAAGGCATCTATAAAGTCCTTATTAAATGATACGGCCGATCTTTTGAAACTGTTAACGGAAACGTATAAAAATGAAACGACATTTTTTAGATGGGGTAAAACCTTCAAGAAAGAGGAAATTGGGAGTAATATAGTTTACAGACCTGTCTTGGAGACAGATAGAAAATATAAGAGGATAGGAGTTTTCAGTGACTACAATTATTATTTAAGGCAACATAGTCATGCAGCTCATTCTAGAGCTACACCACATTATCTTAGGAACGATTTTCTTCAGTACTGCATGTTCTTCGACGATGTGCTTGATGACATAGCTGAAGACAGGAAGAAAAACAACAATTTGGATAAAAAATATGTTGCATCTACTGATAAAGATGTTATAGGCAGGATAGGTCAGCTGGACTTTTTGCTTGATGTCTACAAGGAGACTCTAGAGCAAAGGCTTTGGTATAAGACAGGAAAACATCCGTGCTTCTGTGAAACTGGAATGGGTCGTATTGAAAGTTTCCTTGGAGACGGTAGTTTCGCACTTCCTACGACAAATCCTTATGGTATGCATGAAGGACCAGACGGATCTTATCACAGTCTCATAGGTGGCAGTACTGGCTTGGTCCTTGTGCCCAAATATAACATTTTAGAAAGCTTCTTTTCAATCATGTCGGGATTGAAAACCAAGTGGGAAGAAAGACTGGACATGGTAAAATATCTCTCTGTAGAAAAAGAATTAGACTTATGAAAATTCCTTTAAAATCTTTACCTTTCCTTTAACACCAGATACGAACCTCTCTTCTGCTTCCCTGTATTTGCCTTCAAGCAGTCTCCTGTAGTGAATGGGAACCGTAACTTTGGCTCTTATTGTGTTGGCCGCCTCTACGGCTTCGTCAACATCCATTGTGAACGTGCCTCCCATAGGAAGCATGGCTATGTCTATGTCCTTCAAATTCCTCATCTCAGGTATGAAGTCCGTGTCGCCCGCATGATACAGCCTAGAACCGTTGATTTCTAGCACATATCCCACCCAGTTATTTGACCTAGGATGGTACTGGGACCTCTCGGGCTTGATGTTATAGGCAGGTATAGTCTCCACATTTACACCATTAATCTCAAACGACTTATTTGGCTCGGCTTTTATAACATTGCTGATTTTAACTCCTTCGCAGCCTTTTACAAGGACGACTTTTGTCTCCTTTGTCAGGACTTTCTTCAAGTCATCGGGGCTCCAGTGGTCGAAATGCGCATGCGTGATGAATACTATGTCTGCCTGTTCGGTGGGCTTGCCTTTCAGCTCGAACGGGTCTATGAAATACACTTTCCTTCCTTTCTTGTCGTCGTATATCAGGAAGCTAGCGTGGCCGAACCACCTGACATCGTCCTGCAGGTCTAGCATAAACTAATCTTGTTAAAAATACTTTAAAAAACTTGTCGTCTCTTTTTAATCAGCCCGTCCTGCTTGATATACAATATTTTAAGCTCGCCCCTCTTCCTTTTCACAGACTCTTTAACTTCATTGAGCTTTCCAATCAAATGACGCTTCCTGTGATAATAGCCTTTGACCGACCTGTTCAGAAAAGCCATGATAAGTTTTCTGTAGATGTCTTTCCTGGCTTTCTTGAGCTCAATAAACTCGCCCTCTTTCCTGTCTATAATGCCGTCCAGTTTGACCGTGTTTTCCTTAGACATGATTCACCTATACTATAAGCGATTTCACGCCTATGACAAGCATCTGCAGGCCCAGTGCCAGCAGGAACAGACCGAATATTCTGCTTATGAAGCTCACATATTTCAAGTTCAAGTTGGGGTTAGCTCTTACCGAGAATATGAGCACAGCCCCCACCATGGAAAATGCCATGCTCAGCGAAAGCAGCACCTGCGGAATGCCCAGCTCGGCCGTCTTTATGGCAAGGTACGAAAGAGTCGCAGGACCCGTCAGCAAAGGAGTGGCCAGTATGGAAACCAGGGCGTCGGCCTGTGTCACCTTCCTCTTTTCGCTCTCTCCCGATTCCCTAGCCATGCTCAGGCCAAGCAGCATTATCATTATGCCGCCAGCCGCCTTGAACGAATCTGTGGTTATGCTGAAAACCCCGAACAATATCGGCCCAACAAATACAAATATTACGGCTGTGGCGAACGCCAATGCAAAAGCCTTGAAAGCCACTGACTTCAGGTTGAATTTGCTATAGTAAGCCAGGAAAAGTATTGGTATAGCTGTAAGGGGATTCAACAGGAAGAATATCTGAAGCGCTATGTCTATCATAATTAATCTTTGGATAATGCTTAAAAATAGGTTTACCCAATTTTCTATCATGGAAGAACTGCAGGAAGTCACAGAAAAGGATGCCAAGAAATCCGTAAGAGCTCACAGGAAAACCCTGATGCTTCTTCTGGCAGTAACCACACTTATAATGACAGCCATTTTCTTCTTCGTAAACAATATGACAGCCAATCTTTTCATTAAGACATCTCAAAACATGTTATTCAACATGATAATCTCCCTGGTTCTGGTGTCGGTTTTTTCCATGTTTATTTTCAAACAACACTTGTCCCAGAACTTTAAAGATGAACAAGTCCAATTTCTAATTGATGGTTTCGGACAAAGACAAGAAAGGAGAGGAGTTCATAGTCTCGCACATGGTCCACCAGCAGGAAGAGCTACGGGTCAGGATAATGGAAATAGTCGAAGGCATGCAGTTAATAGAATCCAAGATAGGAGAGCAGCCGGAATTAGAAGAAGCAAAAAGACTTCTGGCTAGCCTCGCTGAAAGGCTTGGACTGGGCAACCTGTATGTTGATTCTGAATGAAAATGTGCGCTGGCCGGGATTTGAACCCGGGTCCCTGCCTATCTGCTGTAAATTGGCAAGGCAATGTCTTAGACCAGACTGGACTACCAGCGCTCAAGTATAAAATAATTATTACAGCAGACTTTTAATATATGATTATGAACGCGGGCGGGCGGGGTTTGGGAAGGGAAAATCTTCGAAAATTGAAAGCCTTGGGTAACGCGCATGTAGTTTCCATAGTCAAAAAATACATCGATCTCTGCAAACCCGACAAAGTGACTATACTCACCGACTCTGGTAAGGACATCGATTATGTAAGAAATATTTCAATCAAGAACAGTGAGGAAAAAAAGCTTGCAATCAAAGGCCATACCGTGCATTTCGACGGCTATTATGACCAAGGCAGGGACAAGTCAAACACCAAAATACTTCTGACGCCTGGCCTGAAGCTGAGCAAAAAAATAAACACGGTGGACATGGAAGAGGGTCTAAAGGAGATAACGAGGCTTCTGGGCGGCATAATGAAGGGAAAGGAGATGTTCATCGCGTTTTACTGCCTGGGCCCCACCAACTCCAAGTTCTCAATATCGGCTATGCAAATAACCGATTCGGCCTATGTCATACACGACGCCTTTGTTTTATACAGGCCTGGCTATGAGGAGTTCAAGAGTCTTGGTTCCAAGAATTTCTTCCATTTTATACATTCGGCCGGGGAGCTGGAAAACGGCGTAAGCAAGAATATCGACAAGAGAAGAGTCTATATAGACCTGCGGGAAAACAGAGTATTCACAGTCAACACACAGTATGCAGGAAACTCTCTGGGACTGAAGAAGCTTGCATTCAGGCTAGCAATCAAGAAAGCGCAGGAAGAGAGCTGGCTGGCAGAACACATGTTCATCATAGGTGTACATCCGCCCAACAAAGACCGAACAACCTATTTCACAGGAGCCTTTCCAAGCGCGTGCGGCAAGACTTCGACTGCCATGCTTTCGGGCAACACGATAGTAGGCGACGATTTGGCTTATCTAAGGGTATGGGAGGATGGGACTCTTAGAGCAGTCAACATAGAACGCGGCTCCTTCGGCATGCCTGAAAACACCAATCCGGACGACGACCCGCTTCTGTACAAGTCTTTGACCACACCCAAAGAACTGATATTTTCAAACGTCCTGGTGGCGGACGGCAAACCATGCTGGCCGGGCATGGGAAAAGAGCTACCAAAATCAGGAAGAAACCACGCAGGACAGTGGAAGCAGGGAGACAAGGACAAGGAAGGCAACATCATACCTGCGGCCAGCAAAAACGCGAGGTTTGCGATGAACCTCGAAGAGCTTGAAAACGTAGACACTCATCTACATGACCCGAACGGTGTTGTTGTCTCGGGCATCATCTACGGCGGACGGGACTCTGACACGTCTCCTCCACTTTTGGAATCGTTTGACTGGCTCGACGGCGTTTTGATCGGGGCGTCGATAGAATCGGAAACAACGGCAGCCACACTGGGAGCGACCGGCATCAGAGACAAAAATCCCATGGCCAACATGGATTTCCTTTCGGTGCCGTTGGGAAAATATATACAAAGCCACCTGCAGATGGAAGATAGGCTAAAAAAGATGCCCAGGATATTTTCTACAAATTATTTCCTGAAGGAGGATGGAAAGTACCTGAATGGCAAGCTGGATAAGAAAGTATGGCTGGTCTGGATGGAGGGGCGCGTGAACGGCGATTACGGAGCTACAGAGACCCCCATAGGACTCCTGCCAAAGTTCGAGGATCTGAAAAAATTGTTCAGGCATCTGCTGGGCAAGGACTACACAGAAGCAGAATATGTAAAGCAATTTTCAATAAGAATTGGCAAGCTGTTGGAAAGGCTGGACAGGATAGAAGGCTTCTATAAAGAGGAGGATGGTGTACCGCAAGAACTATTTGACCGTATAAAAATGCAGAGGGAAAAACTGCTGGCAGCCAAGAAAAAGCACGATAAAGACAACATACCGCCCTCAGATTTCATGTGAAACACATTTAAAGTTATTATTCCAAGATTTATCCATGAAACAGGAAGACTTCAGTATTTCAAAGGAAACTATAGTTTTGAAAGAAGCCGACTACAAGCTTGCTCTTTATTACGACGAGGTCGGCTATCCACACATAGACTGGAAAAAATACAGCAACGACAGTCACGGCGTAGTGGAACACGAATATAACACAGTTGTCTTGGAAAACAGGTACATGAAAGTGACGTTGCTTCACTGGACATAAGCCCGGATGCAGTATACCGTAACTCCATAGAAACCGGAGGTCCTGGAAACCGCAGGGTATTGATAATGGAAGGCGCCAAGAAAGTGCTTGACAGTCTGGTTTAAAACTCCCCGAACACACAGCCGAATACCTTCACAGACTTCTCAAAATTAAAGTATAAATCCTTTTCTTTCTTAATTTTAAGATAAGCAACATGGTAGACAAAGACAGAAG
>CAYJRO010000066.1:0-5965 GCA_964372425.1 uncultured archaeon | reverse complement strand
GGGTACATGCAGAACATCAGCCTGGGCGGGTCTTTCAATGATTTAATATTGGCCAACGATACCGCTTACAACTACCAGAGATGAAATATGGATGGCATAAACGACTGCGTTAGGAAGGCATGGTTCGTAAACCGTGATGCAGGCGATTTCACCAATGCTATTGGAACCACAATAGGTCAGAACTTTACATCAGACCTCTATCTGGCTTCTGTCGGACCACATGACGGCGACGGCATAGTCGTGGGCAACTTTTCTGCCATAGGGCTTAATTGGCCGCTTGGCCCAGGAATCCGAGGTCCGGCTGTAAAAGACATGCCTCTGGCAGACAACACATTGACAAGGCTTGCCGTTTTGAATGAGACTGTCCTATCATTCAATCTGGACAAGAACAGCACGATAAACACGACATTCTATATGCTTGCAATAGACAGCAACTTCGACAGCCAGTCGGCTCTTACATCAGTGATGACGGACGACGACTTCCAGTTTGCACAGTGGACATTTTCCAACAGCCCGATAGACTTTAATTCAAGTGAGTTGTTCACCGGCATCAACGCAAATTGGACGGCTGAGCAGTGGGGCAGCCTGCCGACAGACGCTTGGCAAGGAAATGCGAGGTTCGGAAACGACTACCCCAACAAGACATGGGAGGAGCAGCCTGGATGGAACATACCGTTCTTCAACAATACCCACATGATACTGCAGAAGGACGCATGGAAGGTCGATTCAAGCACGAACATTTCGACTTACCTGACTGTATACAATTTCGACAAGACCAAGGTGCAGAATGCCAACGTGACTGTCAAGAAGATATCAAGGGCGCTTCCGTTCCTAGGATTCCAACCGCTGCCCGTGTCCAACTACACCGTAGACACTACTTATGACAAGACTGATGCCAATGGTGCAGCTTTCTTGAAGATAAGCCCCAACCCCACGGCCAATCAGAGATGGTCTGACGGCCAATATCAGGTATTGTTGAATGTCCAGGGACCTGGCGGCAACGAGACGTTTGAGAGATGGTTCTGCGTAGGAGCGTGCTGAAGATGAGAAGGACAATTAACATAGCAATTTTCGTGCTGGCATTTTTGTTTATCTTGCCGAACGTTCTTGGCGCTGCTTCTATTTCCATAACGCAGTCGGGGGCAGACGCAGGAACAATTATGCTGGGCAAGACTTTCACGGTTACTGTAACTGGCGCCACGTCAAACGCACAGGCGACAATAACCTTGCCGGCCGGCTTCAGCCTTAGCGGCGAGACTGCAGCAAAGACAACAAACAACAATGGTGTAGTCTCATGGACGACGGTCACTGCCAACCAGCAGTCGACCGCACAGACTACATCAGTGTCTATATCTGGACAAGGCAGCCCAGAGACAGTCACCTCCAGTTCTTTTAATGTGATAACTCCGCCCTCATTGACAGCAACCGTATCACCGGCTTCCAGCAGTGTCACGCAGGGCTCCACCTTTACCATAAGTCTCAGCCTGTCGAACAGCGGCGAGACTGCAGCAAAGTTTGGTGCAATAACTGTTTCGCCCAGCTTTTTCTCAGTTTCTTCCGGCTGCTCGCCGGCCGACATAACAGGAGGTCAGAGCAGCGGTGTCAGTTGCACTATTGCCGCGTCATCTTCGGCTTCCACAGGCATACAGACAATGACTGTTACAATTGCTCCATCAAATGCAGATCCTATGACAAAGACTGTGTCAGTGAATGTGAGCGCTGCACCCAGCCAGCCAAGTGGTAACCAGACTACAACAACGCCTGGCGTATCAGGCACCCTTAGCATAATTAAAGGCAACGGTACTGTTACAGCAAAGATTCCTACAGTCATTGTGGGCAACAACGCCGTTGATTTTAGTGGAACTGCCAACCTTTATTTCACTAAGCTTGTTGTAAACTCCAAGATTACCATAGGTAACGTCCAACTGATAATAGTCCGTCTAAACAGCAAGCCCTCAGACATATCGCAGAACGTAAACGGCGCCGTCTTCAATTATATAGATATTTCTCCCACGAACATAAGCGATTCCAACATAAACAACGTGACGATTAGCTTCTACGTCAACAAAAGCTGGACAACAGCCAACAACATAGACAGCTCGACAGTGAAGCTGTACAGATATTCGAGCGGTTCCTGGAACGAGTTATCAACTGTACAGAAGTCCGAGGACATCCTTACCATAAGCTACGAAGCTGTTTCGCCAGGTTTTTCCACATATGCGATTGCTGGACAATTGACTGGAGTGCAGCCAGAGCAGAATGTATCTCAGCCCACTGAACCAGAGAGTTCTACAGAACCAGCACCCGAAAACGCCACCGCAGAGACCACGCCTGTCCCAGAAGAGAAGCCGTTCCCGATCCTAGGCATAATATTTATCGTAATAGCGGCTGTGGCTATAGTAACATATTTTGTCCTCAGCGGCAAGATTAAGATTCCCGGCTTGGAAGCCCAGAAAGGCAAGTGGGAGACTATAAGGAAAAAGTGGAAGCCGTCCGCGAAAAATAATTCTTGAGAAGGCCAATTAACTAATTATGAAATTGTTCGCATCTCTGCTGGCTTTCACACTCTTCGTTTTTGTCCTAGTAGTTCCAGTGGATAGCACATATCCACATGCGGCTTCGAAAATACATGAGAAAATTTTGAGCCAGATGGGCGAAGATGGCACGGTAAATGTAATTGTCTGGCTAGATAATAACACAGCATCCATCTCCGGCATATCTTCCATGGGAAAGGTGAAAACCCGGTTCGCCAGCATAAACGCCGTTTCGCTGGAAATCGACAGGGACAAGATTTTCTCTCTGGCCGAAAACAGGCTTGTAAAAAGAATATCCCCCGTTTATGAGGTCAGGGCGTTTCTTCAGGACAGCGTGCCCCTTATAAACGCGACAAAGGCATGGAACCAGGTGGTCATGGCTAACATCACGGGCAAAGGGGTGGGGGTTTGTATAATAGATACAGGAGTTAATTACACTCATCCAGACTTGGGAGGATGCGCCCAAACATCCAACATAAATACAGCCAACTGCAGCAGAGTAGTTGGCGGCTATGATTTCGTCAATTTGGATAGCGATCCTATGGACGACAACGGCCATGGTACTCATGTTGCGGGCATAGTTGCAGCCAACGGAGGCATAAAAGGCGTGGCCCCGAACGCTAGCATAGTGGCCATAAAAGTCTTGGGTTCGGGGGGTTCCGGTACAACGTCAGATGTGATTGCCGGCATAGATTGGTGCATAAGCAATTCGACGGCATTCAACATATCTGTTATAAGCATGAGCCTCGGAGATCCCGACCAGCTTTTCAACAACTATTGCGATGATAATGATCCTGCCATGGCAGCCGTTATAAACTCTGCTGTCAGCAAGAACATAAGTGTTGTTATAGCCAGCGGCAACAATGGAAACACGACGCACATATCTACCCCAGCTTGCATAAAAAATGCCACGTCAGTGGGCTCTACTACAAAAGCAGACGTTTTGTCAAGCTTTTCCAACAGGAACAACATAACAGACATGCTTGCCCCCGGGAGCAGCATCAACTCCACTTGGATTCCCAGCGGATATTTTATCCAGTCGGGCACATCTATGGCCGCACCTCATGTAGCCGGCGCCCTCGCCCTCCTTTATCAAAAATACAAAGGCATACACGGCATTTCGCCGAACGTCAGCTATCTGGTGAATCTTCTGAACGATACGGGCGTCAGGATAAACGACACGGGTGGGGCTAACATGAACTTCACTAGGATAGATGCTGTAAATGCCGCTAACCAAGTTTCAGACAGCACATCTCCAAGGTGGAGCAACGCTTCAAACTTTACAGCTGCCGAGCGCGGCGAGACTGTAGTACTTTCGGTCTTCTGGTCGGACAACGCACTTTTACACCAAGCCATCCTGTCTACAAACGAGACTGGAAGTTGGACAAACCATACAAATAACACCTACCAGTCGCCCAAGCTCTTCAACGCGACTTCAGGCTGGAGCAACTTCACCTGGGTCAACCATAGCCTTGCTGACAGCACAGTCGTAAGCTGGAGGATATACGCCAATGACACGAGCGGCAACCAAAATGCCACAGGTATTATCAATTTCACCATAGCAGACACCAAAGGACCTGTGATATACAATGTCACCTCCAACACCAGCGTTTACAGCAAGAACAAAAACTACACATTCGAATCCGCCATATCCGACTTCTCCGGCACAAGCAACATAATCTTCGAGTGGAATAACCAGAGCAACACTACTAATGTCACAGACTACCAAACCGTCAATGCCACAACCAGAGTCTACAAGACAAACATGTCGGACTTGGCAGCCGGCAACTACACCTACAGGTGGCTGGCGAATGACACTCTTAACAATTGGAATAACATCACTTCCCAGCAGTTTGTTTTGTCAAAGGCCGCCCCCACACTTACCCTTACAATAAGCCCTGCCAACACCACTACATACGAGACCACCACGCTGGTCAACGGAACCGTAACAAGCACAGACATTGGAATTAATCTATCTCTGCGCAGGAACGGCACCTCGGTGAACACCACCAATGCGAGCCAGGTTTCCGAAAGCATCCTCCTTGGCTCAGGTACGTACAACTACACGCTTGTTTTCAACGAGACGCAGAACTACACCTACGGCTCCATTACCAATATGACCTTAGTAAACAAAGCCGGCACATCCATCAGCCTGTTTCTGAACGGCACGCAGTCCAACCTTACTTTCGACAGAGGGAATATACTTAACACAACCGCTGTTATAAATACCACATTCACTAACCTAACAGTCTCAATTACTTTTAACAACACCGCAATCAACAGCTCCAACAGCACTGTAACAAACTTTACAGACACAAATGCACTCATATTGGGTCTATATAATTTGACAGCCAACTACGACGGAAGCAACACAAATTACACCTCCAGTTCCAAGACTTATTTCCTGACTCTGATTGATGCCTACAGGAACGGCTCGATAAACGCGACAGAAAACTCCACTTTCACACTGAATGCCAGCAAGATAAACGTTACTTTAAAAATAGCCACCAATGGCACAATCATTGGAGGCAGTGTCAATGCGACTGTAAGTTCTCTGGATCCGTCCAATGCAAGCCTGTCTGCAGCAGTAGGCTGGAAAAGATACCTTTCAATAGAAACCAATGCCAACCTTACGAGCAACCTGTCGTTTTCTATCATCAACATCTCTTATTTAGAATCGGACCTTTCGGGGGCCGCGGAAAGCTCTCTGAAAATGTACTATTGGAATGCAACAAGCCATAGCTGGAGCAGCTGCGGACAGCTCGGATGGCCGAGGTGCATCAATTCTAGCACAGACACATCGGGCAATTTCATCTGGGCAAATGTCACCGGATTCAGCAACTTCACCATAGGAGGTTTGAAGGCAGACGGTCAGACATGCTATTCTAGCGGCGAATGCAGTTCTAACAACTGTGCAGCAGACTACGACGGCAGCGGTATGTGGTGCTCGCCGGCCACCAAGTGTGCACATGACAGCGACGTTTCTACTTACGTGAACGGGTTTGCGACATGTTTCAACGGCAACAGGCAGGTCTGCAGCTCAGGAAGCTGGCAATCACAGTCCTGTTCAAACGGATGTTCTAATGGAAACTGCCTGCCAGCCACAAGCGGTGGAGGCACAGCCACGAAAAGCCAGCAGTCCATAGCTGTGACAAAAGGCCAGTACCAAGTCACGATAATGATATCCTCTTTGGTTGCGGGCGATAATTCTGTAAGTTCGGAAGCGCTGTCAAACGTCTACTTGAGGAAGATCGCGATAAACTCCAAGACAGGTTTGAAAAATGTGCAGATAATTGTTAGAAGCATTGTAGAAAAGCCCACTGCATACGCCGATTTTGGCGGAGCGACTTTCAGCTACTTTGAAATTCTACATACAAACATAAGCGATTCCAACATAAACAACGTGACGATTAGCTTCTACGTCAACAAAA